>DATLHW010000209.1:0-6283 GCA_035539675.1 Burkholderiales bacterium
GTACGAACTTGTACGGCAAGGAGACGCAACGCCGCTGGGGCGTTTTTACGTAAGTCCTATTTCTTGGAGCCGCTCAACAACGCGACACGCCCTGGCGCCACCGAACCTTCAGCGTCCCGCCCCTCCAATTTGAAAACGCTCACCGCAGCCACAAGGTCGTGTGTCTGCATTTCTAATGACTCCACCGCCGCAGCGGTTTCTTCAGCCAGCGCGGCGTTCTGTTGGGTGATCCTCTCCATGCTACTTAGGACCTGATTTACCTGCCCGATGCTGGCGCTTTGCTCTCCGGAAACCACTGAGATTCCCCCGACAATTCCAACCAGTTCGTGAATACTGGCGACGATATCTTCCACCGCCCGGCCAGCCTCATCGACCATGCCCGTTCCTTCTTGCACGTTGGATACCGAATCTTGTATCAGATCCTTGATCTCCTTCGCGGCGGCGGCGCTGCGTTTCGCCAAGCTTCTGACTTCGGCGGCCACCACGGCGAAGCCGCGCCCTTGTTCGCCGGCGCGCGCTGCTTCGACGGCGGCATTTAGCGCTAGAATATTTGTTTGGAATGCAATCCCATTGATTACCCCAATGATCTCCACGATCTTCTTGGAGCTGGCGTTGATGGAGCCCATTTTCTGCACCACCTCGCCTACGGCCTTGCCGCCCTTCTCGGCCACTTGAGACGCCTTGCGAGCGAGCTCGCTCGCGTACTTCGCGTCGCCGGCGTTCTTTTTCACGGTCTCTGTGATTTCTTGCATGCTGGAGGAAGCCTGCTCCAAGGACGACGCTTGCTCCTCGGTCCGCGCCAGCAACTCCCTATTGCCGCCCACGATTTCTCGAGAGGCGCTGGCGATGGAGTCGCTGCTTTTCCTGACCTGGTTCACGATCGCTGTCAGGCTTTCGTTCATTTGCGTCAAGGCGCCCATGAGCTGGCCTGTCTCGTCGGCTCCGCGCATCTCGCTTCTTGCGGTCAAGTTTCCGGCGGCGACCAAACCCGCCAACCTTACCGCCTCGTTCAATGGCGCCGTAATGCTTCGCGCTATCCAGCTCGCGATAAGCATGGACAGAACAACAGAGACGAAGGCAAGTCCGGCAATGAGATTTCTGGCGCGCAGATAAAACGCCTGCGCGTCGTTCTGGCTTTGCTGCATCAATTCCGTCTGATAGGCGCTGAGTTTGCGCATGGCGTTGAATACATCCTCCAGTTCGGCCCCGAACTGGGTGTTGAGAAGCATCCGCGCCTCCTCCCGTTTACCCGCCTCCAGCAGTCGCGTAAACCGCACGAGTCCAACCATGTAAACGGCGGTTTTATCGTGGACAATTTGCAACAGGTCTTTACCTGCCGTGTGTTCGTTGGCGAACGCCTTGTCCAGCACGCCCAACATGTCGCCGACGTTCGTCTTTATCACATCGAGGCGCATAGCCTCTTTCTTGATTTCTGCTGCGTCGTTTAAAAGCAGCATGTTGTGCTTTGACCGCGCCATCAGATTTGTTTGATCGATGAGCGTATGCAGCAAATTGGTTTTTGCATGCCGATCGACAACGATGTAAGAGAACTCCGCGTTCAATGCATTTAATCGACTGACGCCAAGAAATGCGATGATCAGCAACAAGATAACAAGCACCGCAAATGTCAAAGCCAATCTAACGCCAACGCGAAGATCTCCAATCAAGGCGGCAACTGCGACGCCACCCTTCCGCGATGGTTTCATTTAGTCACTTCTATAACCATCTTCATTGCCGGATGAATAGCGCACTCAACCTCGACAATACCCACCTTCTTGAAAGTAACTTTTTTTTCGCTTCCTTCACGGGAAGAACCTAGATCGAAGAATTGCCCCTCCGACAATGAAAAAATGTTATGAAAAAAAGGATCGTCGTTCTTAAAAACCACGACATCTCCAACTTTTATCTTCAGTTTGCTTACCGTAAATGCTTTGTCCTTTTGTCCGACCACATGCTCCGCCGCCAGCGCCGATGATGTGGAAAAAGGTAATAACAATCCTAAAGCCAACAGCAAGATCTTATGCATTTGAAATCCCCTCCTTTATGTTTCTCCTGAAGCGAACATGACTACTACTGACCCTAGCGGTCAGTCACGGTGACTGACCGCTAACCGAAAAACCGTCAAGACAGTTCTCCAACATTAGAATCCCGGCGCTCTGTCGCCCCCACACGCACACCGCCATCAACAGCCTCACCGCCTGGCGACTCCATGATTTCTGGTAGGCGCAGCCATAGCGCGACGATGCGATAACCCAGCAGCACAGCCAGCGCCAGCGCGTAATCATATGGATCGCGCACCCCCTCCTTGGACAACCAAACGAAATGCAGCACCGCCAAGATAGCCGCCGGATAAATCAGAAAATGCAAACGCTTCCAGTTGCGCTTAAGGCGACGCATCCATCCATCCGTTGATGTCACCGCAAGCGGCGCGAGCAACAGGAACGCCGCCATCCCAGCGACGATGTATGGCTTATTGCTGAGATCGCGTATCAACTCATCCCAATTGAATCGCAAATCAAGCCAAACATACCAGCCCACATGGATGACCGCATAAAAGAAACTGGCGAGCCCCAATGGCCGCCGTAAACGTATCATCCAGTTCCAGTCCGCCAGCCGACGACCATAACGAATACCCGTTTTTCTCATGACGTGAGTTAGTACGCGCCGCAACGGCGTGGCCAACAACACGATCAACAACAGGATCAAGGCCCAGCGTCCCGGCGCTCTCAACAGGCGTTCGAGTGGATTGGGTCCTAACGATTTATGCGCCGCATCCCAACCCAATATGGCCATCGGCAACACCGCCAGTAAAGACGTTATACAAGTCAGAACGAAGTAACGCTGGTTAGCCGCCCTTAGAGCCCGCGCCGGTAAAGACGCCCAATCAATTGAGCGAGTCAATATTGAGACCCGCATACAAATGGGCCACTTGATCGGCGTAGCCATTAAACAATATTGTTTCCCGCTTGCGTAGTTCGCCAATGCGGGTTTCTCGCGATTGCGTTCCCCGCCAGCCCGCCATGTTTGGATTTACGTTTGCGTAAAATCCGTAGTCTTTTGGCGAAGCCTGCGACCAAGTTGTAAGAGGCTGCTGTTCCTGCAAACGAATAGTGACAATGCACTTGATGCTCTTGAAACCATATTTCCATGGAACAACCAAACGTATCGGCGCCCCATTTTGGTTGGGCATAGGTTTCCCATATAACCCAGTGGCGAGAATGGTCAAAGGATGCATTGCTTCCGCGATCGTCAGTCCCTCCGTATAGGGCCAAGACAGGGTGGGGCGGCGTTGGCCGTAAAAACGCGCGGGATCATGCAACGCCACAAAAGCGACGTAACGAGCCCGGGAAGTAGGCTGCACGCGCCTCAAGATGTCGCATAAAGGAATTCCTTCCCATGGAATCACCATGGACCATCCCTCAATGCAACGTAATCGGTAGATCCGCTCCTGGGGCTTGTGTTCCCGAATCAGCTGGTCGATATCGATAATCTTCGGTTGCTCCACTTCTCCTTCGATGCTTATCGACCATGGGCGCGGTTTGAGATTCTGCGCCAACATCGCCACAGCGCGTTTGTCCGTCGAATACTCGTAGAAATTGTTGTAGTTGGTAATCTCTTCGTATGTATTGAGCTCGTCGCCGGGGATGAGAAGGTTACCCATGATTCCACTGCAAGCGGCTTCCAGTTTGGATGAACACGCCGCGACGCCAAGCGCAGCCGCTAGTTTAAAAAAGCGCCTGCGCTGATAATAAATGCTCTCCGGCGTAATCTCGCTCGGGAAAATTTGATCAATTCGCCGATTAAGCAGCCCCACCGGCATCCTTTCCTCAGTTAGTCAGTGTCGCAAAAGCTACCGCGCAACCCGCACGCCTTTGGGCGCGCGGGGACTTCCGTTCTCCGGTTCGATATCGAACCGCTCGCAACACTTTCTCGGCCTCTTAGTTAAGCGGCAAGACAGGTAGAACGAAAGGCTTGGTCGGCGTAGTCAACGCCTGCATGAATGCGACCAGGTCCTCCATCTCCTGCCGGGTCAAATTCAGCGCCTTCATTTCCTGCGACTTATCCTTGGCTGCAACACCACCACGGTTATAGTGCTCAACGGTTTCCATCAGGGTCTTCGCTGAACCATCATGAAAGTAAGGGGCCGTGAGCGCGATATCCCGCAAGGTAGGGGTTTTAAACGCGCCCCTCATTGATGGCAGCGGCCTTATCGCAAAGCGGCCCATATCCGGGTTCGCTTGATCGTATGATGCAAGTCCAACGTTGTGAAAACCGTTGTCCGTAAAATTAGGCGCTTGGTGGCAGGCTATGCAGTTAGCCTTGTTTTGATCCGAGAACAATCGAAAGCCCCTGATCTGCTGGGAAGTCATGGCCTTTTTGTCACCGCTCAACCAACGATCGAATGGGGAGTCGTTACTAATAATGGTTCGCTCGAAAGCGGCCAGCGCTTTCGATGCTGATTTGTGATCGACGGCTTCTCCAGGATAGGCTTTCTCGAAAGCAGCTTTGTAGCCAGGACTTTCGGCAAGCCATTTGAACAGCACGGTAAGATTCATCGCCATTTCATCCATGGACTCCATCGGCCCCATCGCTTGATCCTCCAGCGACATCTTGCGTCCGTCCCACATCTGTATGCTGTTGTAACCGGTATTTACAACCGTGGGGGAGGCGCGTCCCAATTGCTTTCCCTTGAAGCCCTTGGCGGTCGATAGACCATCGCTCCATCCAAACATTGGGCTATGGCAACCCGCGCAGGACAAATTACCTTCGGCGGACAAGCGGGGATCGAAAAATAACTTCTTGCCTAGTTCGATTCGTTCAGGCGTAGGTTGGTTATCCTTCGGAGAGGGCGGAGCCTTTGGCAGCACCCACTCCATGTCTGCTTTTGTGGGAGTCATCGAATATTCCGCCGCACTGACGTACCCAGCGGCAAGTAGTAAAACCATCGCGAGGAGCGCCATAACTGGTCTGCTTTTCATAATCACCTCCATGATTTGCTTTTCGCCTATAGATTTTTTGCGTCTCTGATATTTATTTAGGTACGTCAGCTGGCGCAATAGAACGCAAGTAGGTCACCACATCAACAACCTGCTCGTCGGTAAGCTCATCTCCCCAAGGAGGCATGAATTCAGATCGCCCCATCGCCTTCCCCCCTTTTCGGATAATCATCGCCTTGTATGCGTCTGGTACTTTGCTCTCGCGCAAATTAGCCGGTTTAGGTGTATACATTCGAGCCGCGCGTCCTCGCCCATCACCGTTTACGCCATGACAGAGCATGCAGTAATTTTGATAGACGATTTCACCACGAAGTATCGATGCCGCCAGTGTTTCTTTCGATGGATAGTCGCTAGGAGTCTCCTCGACCTTCCGTGGCGACTCTGTCTTGCGAGTGGAAGCTTCCGAATTCTGCTTTGGTGGATTTTTGACGGCGTCGTCCTTAGCGTTAGCTACTGAAACGACGCAAAACGCTATTGGTATAGCAACCAACAACGCCATCACTTTGCGGCCCGGATAAGTATCTCCGGCGATGAATAGACGGCTCATCCCCCCCCCTTCCCAGATGCGTTTCTTTATGAAGTGCACTTTGCATCACAATCAATGCAAAACGTTCTCACAAGATACGTTCAAGATCTTGCTTCGAGGGTTCGGTTTGACGCTCCGGCGCCATGCATGACATTGCCACTCGCCAACTTTGACCGACTCGATAAAAATATTGAACAGTCTCTTAAAACTCGTTCTAAGTAGGTCACGGACAGTGACCAGCACTGCTGGCTGAAGATAAAAATATGTGTTGCTTGATGCGCCGACATGCCGCGCTTATTTGATGCTCGTTATTTGACGCCTTGATAAGGCGCTCTGTCAATTTTGAATTAAGGGACCGCTGATTACGACGATGCCCTCCCCCCCGGAACTCAACGCCCTTGCAGGGCGCATTTGCGGTTGCACACGCAAACCGCTTCATAGGCGAAAAACATGTTTCCCGTAACCTCTGCTGCGCCTACTCGTACCGCTCCGTTCCTCGGCTCATCGTCGACCCGCTCGCGACACTTAATCTGAGTTTCCTGAAGCCGGGACGAAGTTGCGATTGTCTTCCCAAGCAATCTGCTCTACCCTTACTAAAAAATAAACAATGGCCTACATGAGGTTCAGAAGCGACTTTGGAGGAGACAGCAGCAATGCACTGCTTTCGTTATCCGTCGTATGTTTCATATTCGCCAATTCGCCTCCGTGATGGGGTTCACCTTAAACTATTTGGCGAATTCCGCCACGGCGGTTCCGCATC
>DATLHW010000210.1:0-4953 GCA_035539675.1 Burkholderiales bacterium
CGAGAGATCGGCGATATCTCTCTGCCAAGGCCTTTCCGAGGTCAATTGGAGCGCCTGATTCTGCAACTCTTGCAAATGATCGAAAGATCGCTCTTCTCCTGGATTTTTGAAAATCTCCTTCATCTTTTCAAAGATTGCCGACAATTGTTGTTCGACCTGCTCTTCCGGCAAAGAAGCCCGCAGTTCCATAGAGTCGGCAAATTTCTTGCCTACTTTTGAAACGACTCGCCCCAACCACTCAGGAGGAGGCGCGGCAGATTGATGTCCTGGACCTTCCGAGCTTGCCTCCCTCGCCGCTCTCTGTTCCGCAAAGGTCGAGCTTAGCTCCTTTAAGTTTTCAGCTAGCTGGGCTTGCGGCATCTGGTTCTTTTCACGCCGGCTCCGCTGCAACTCCAACTCCAACTGCATCCACTCATGCGCCCTTTTCCATTTATCAAAGTCGTCTCGAACCTTTTCTAGTTGGTCTTTGATAACCCCGTAGGAATTTCCTTTATGCGGCTGATATTTTTTCCACCAAACAATATCGTTTAAACGTATTTCAATCCTTTGTAACGCGTGATCAGCAAAGAGGCCGTCCTTGCTACTCTCTTGAGAAGTCTCTATCTGACTTTTAACCGCATTAAGGCGCCACTGCTCAAGTTGCGCCTCACTGTATGTGGAGAGCAGCCTGTTACGCCACAACTCCATTTCACCCTCATCCCGATGCAGCGCCTGTTTCACATCGTGAGCTTGGGACCGCAGGGTCATTGCCTTCTCTTTCACCAACCTCATATCTTCTTCAGTCAGCTCATCCTTTTCTTGCAGTGACATCAGACCTAAAACACTCAACGCGCGCAAGAGGTCGGGGGAATCTGTCTTAACCGCTGAAGGACCCGCATACGAGGCAACGTGGCCGTTAACTGCTTCTATAACGCTAATAGATTCGTCGAATCGAGTCTTCAGTCTTTCAACTTCGGCTTTTGCGTTGTCTAGTAAATCTTTGTACCCCTTCTGAAGCCTGTTCAGATCCGCCTCTTGGCGAGGCTCTTCCCGAGACACTCTTTGAATTTCCATCCAAATCACATCCAGTCCCAGCCGAGTCAGGCGCCTATTCAACATGAAGGGGTACTCCTCCATCGAGAACGGCAATGTGAGAATTGGGCCCGACCTTTCAGTTGGCCTAGCGGGAGCTGACACACCTGGTCTCATTAAAACAGCTTCAACGGCGCCTCCAGGCTCACTTGCTAATGCTGCGGTCTCGTTATCCAGCTCCGATTTACTCGCCAGTAGCTGACTTTCCAGCGTCTTAAGAGCCGCGTTCTCACCCAGCCTTTCGTCTATCCCCGTATCGTTCAGAAAATCTTCAAATAACGATTTTTGATCCGCGGGGACGTCGGCCAGCTTTTGTCTCAATCCCCAAACCCTCGTCCGTACACCATGCTCCACAAGTCCCCGCACCTTTTTAAGTCCGTCTTCGAAGCCATAGAAATCAAACACCACGCTTTCGCGTTCCGCCAACGCGCGAACTTTCGCCAGTATGGCTCGCCGCTTTTCCAAGCCGTCCGCGCTGCCGCTATCCGGCAGATCGTTAAACTCCTTCTCTTGTTTGTCTAACTCATCCTCGAGGGTTTTCTGCGCACTTGCCAAAGCAATGCGGTCCTTCATCACGCCTATTTGCGCGGAGTACACATTTTCTCGCTCCGCCAGCAACGCTTTTATTTGCTCCATTGCTTCTAGGCAATTTTCTATCGGAGCCGACGCTAACTTCCAAAATTCATTTCTTGATGCAACCAGATCGTTTGCATTTTTCTTCAAGGTTTCGCAATCATTGTCTTTCTTATAACGTAATGCGTCGCGCTTGTTGCCCAGTCGATAAAGCATATCGGTATCCGAAAGACTGACATCGGGCAATTCTCTTTGGTAAAGCTGAAGCAATTTCTTGCTCTGCTCCTGTAACTCTTCTATGCGCTTTTTGTGCTTCTCCTTCTCGAGGACGATTTTCTTATCCTCGGCGCCAGCTTGTTGTTGAGTAGGGTTTGTCGAATCGTTAGTGTTGTTCATGTCGTTTTATATCCCAAAAACACAAGAAAAAAGATGAAAGAGTCGCCTCAAACATAGCTATATGAGAGAGGCGCAAGAAGCGCGTGAAGACTGCCGCCGGTCGAAAGGTAGACCACCGACTACGTCGAATCCTGAAAGAAGCGGAAGAATGGCCCTATCGCAAATGCTTTTTGCGAGCCGAAGGAATGCAACAACCGGAAATGCACATGTGTGCATGTGCAGAATAACCACCAGGCGCCTGCGGCGCCTATTACGCCAATGTCGTTCATGGTTTCTTCTATTCTTTTTAAAGAAAACTAACCAGGACGCCTAGATTCTGTTATGAACGTTACATTTTATTATATTGTCTTTTGCGCGTATGAAAACGGGAAAATCTAATCCAAGGAACGTGACGCCAGCAACGGAGAGAAGCCAAAACCCCGGGAGTACCTTTTGTCCCGCAAGCCGCGAATAAACGCCATCATTCGTTGCGGAGCGTGGGCGCCGCCGCTTGAAATGGAGCGTTGGGTTCATCATCGTTGCTGCGATACTTGTCCATCACTGTGGACTTTCCGCAGCAGAAATTCTTATCGGCGTAATAATTGAAGAGCCCTACAGTCTGCCTGAATAACGAAAGGATGAAGACGCAATGACAAAATGGTTACTGCTGGTAGGCGTTGCACAAGGATGGGCGCTATGGGGATTGTGGAAAGCGCGCGAGCTAAAAATATGGCCGTCATTGGACCCCATCAGCGAGCGCGCCTTGCTGTATGTGAGCTTGGCGTTGCCTTTGGCGATTTACCTAACGCACAACATCGCCACACTAACGCGTGCGAAGCGGACAAAAATACTGGCCGGGATCGGCGTGCTTTTTCCGCTTCTCGGCGCCTATAGCGGTTGGGCAGAAAATATCGCCGTCGATATAACAGGCGATGTCTGGCGGTCGCCGCCAGCCAGACCGTCCGATATTCTCGCGGCGGCAATACTGGGCTTTATCATCATTCCCCTCTTGGCGCACTTTGATCGCAGCAGCAAACGCCGTTCGTATTCCGCGCTCTTTGAAACTGCATGGCGCAACGCGATGTTGTCGGCGAGTTCAGCCGCGCTCACCGGCGCGTTCTGGGTCATTCTGTTTGCAGGCGCGATGCTGATGAAAAGCATCGGCCTCGAATTCATTTTTGATCTGATTCAAAAACCCATTTTCTGCCTTCCCATTACCGGGCTCATCTTCGGCGCGGCCTTCGCGCTTGGTTTGGCCCGCGCCGAAATGATCGTCACGCTCCGCCGCTTCTGGCTTTCCATCTCCTCATGGTTCTTACCCTTGTTGATGGTGTTCCCCGTCATGTGGGTCATCGCATTACCCTTCACCGGTCTGGAGTTGCTATTCAAAACACATGGCGCCGCCTTTGCCCTGCTATGGTTCATGGCGCTTTGCATTAAATTCGCTAACGCCGCATACCAGGATGGCGAAAACAATCAACCTTATCCCCGCTGGCTTAGCAACGCTATCACGTACGCCTGGGTTACTTTGCTGGTCGTCGCCGCCATCGCTTGGTGGGCCATGAAATTGCGCATCGAACAGCATGGTTGGACGGAAGACCGCGTGTGGGGCGTTTTCGTGCTGGCGCTAGCAAGCTTGTATGTCATGGGCTACGCCCTCGCCATTCGAGATCGAACCAGCTGGATGTCGACCATCGGCCAAACGAATATCGTAGTTGCGCTTGTATTGTGCGCCGGGATCTTGCTCTTGCTGAGTCCGTTGGTCGACGCAAGGCGAATCGCCGTAAACAGCCAAATGAGTCGCCTAACGAACGGGGCAATCAGCGCAGAGAAAATCGATTACGAGTACTTGCGCTGGCAAGCGGGGCGTTATGGACAAGACGCACTGGAGAAATTGATAGCGGGCATCGAGCACAAAGATAAGGAAATCATCTCATCGAAAGCCACGCAATCCCTTGCGCGAAAAGAGCGTCATAGCGCTGAGAGCGGCGCTCGGGCGCTAACGCCTGCGCAAATTCGGCAACGCATCCGCATGTTGCCCCAGGGAGAAACGCTGAATGAGGCGTTGGTCAAGAAATTCCAATCTCCGGCTCCAACGCATTGGCAGGAAAACCAATGTCTACATCAAAAGATGCAATGCGCCGTATGGATAACCGATTTGAACGATGATGGCCTAAAAGATGCAATCGTTCTATTTGAAAAACCGGAAGGGTGGATTAGCAACATGTTTTTTTATCACCAGCACGCGCCGGGACAGTATGTGTTCGGAGGAATGATCAGCGCCCCTACCGGTCTCGATAACAAATTTTTCCAAGAAATGCTAACGGCGATTGAACGGGGCGAAACGAAAATGGTTGATGCGAAATGGAAGGATATCGAGATTGCCGGCAAGCGACTTAAGGTCATTGAAGAAAGGTGCGAGGGAACGTCGTGTCAGTAGATCACATCGTGCGCAAAGACGGCGGCTTCGCTTTGCCGGAAGGAGGCTTACAGCGCCTCATCACGGCATGGATACAGTTAAGCTACTTCCAAATTAGCGGATATAGTCGATCAGCATTCGCGCCATCTTGTTCGATTCCGCCCCTCATCCAAAACTCGCCGTGCTCACAGCACTTTGCAAACACCTGCTGACTAGAGTTAGAGTAAATATCCATAGAAAACCAATAACAAATCTTTAGCGTCGAAGATAAATGCGGTGACGAAGGTTAGTTTCGGCTAGAAGTTGGAATAGTCTACTGAAATACATCACTACAAACGGGGGAATTCGTAATGAATGACGAGCCATTGGATGCTCAACTTAAGCGAGCTCAGTTAATTGTCGCGCTGTCGACCGTTTCAGTCCCCAGCTTGAACGAACTGCGGTCTCTCGCAGAGCAATTTGACGTAGGCACAGCCGATACTGCCGCGATTGGCGAAAAAGCGCTTCGAAAACAT
>DATLHW010000211.1:0-11495 GCA_035539675.1 Burkholderiales bacterium
GTCTTTTTGGAGTTCAACGCCTTCCACCTTGAGCATGAACACGCCGCGTTTATTTTCGCCGGATTTATCCAGATATTTGCCAAGATCGAAAGCGTGGTATTGCGGTTTGCCGGGCGCGAGCTTTGGCAGCGCGATGGATTCCTCGAATCTTTCGACGAGGTTCGTTGCATCCATATTTTCTGAAAAGCCGGGTTTGGCGTATTGCCCCGAGCTTTGCGTGACCAAATGCTGAATCTGGCTTGGCAGTAAACGGCCCACCTCATAGTGAAGCGCTGGCGTATCTCGTGAGAAGACGGAGAGTTTTTTCTCGCCGCTCATTGCCAGCAACGATCCGTTCGCGAGAATGCGCACTTCCTTCGGGTATTCGGGGACTCTGACGATGACGTCGTAAGGCTTTCGCATCAGATAGCCGCCGAACGATTTGATGTCTTTGTTGATTCGAAGATAGACGTAACGGCCGACATCCGCCTGATATTTGAAGCTGTGAATCTGCGTGAATTCCCGTTCGGATGGTATGGCCTCCAGCTTGAGCGCCTCGCTCTGCTGGAGAATCTCCGGGCCGATAATGGTGACATCTCCCCAGCTATAAGGGCGCTTACGGTCTTCGGGCTTCGTCGTCGGGTGATATGTCGGTAGTACGTAGGCGGCGACGTTGTTAGCGAAGTCCTTTTCATGAACGGTGGCGGAGGTCTCCAACACCAATACCTGCTCCGGTTCAAAACGCTCGTTGTTGACGAGCGTGGGAGCGGCGCTTTGCGCTTGAAGCCCAAACAGACCTGGGACGGCGACCGCTTGGTTGAGAGCGGTCGCGATTGCGGGCCCGCCTTGTTTTGCGTGGGGGCCGGCGGCCATGGTGGCGCGGACGATGCTGTTTTCTTTTGGAATGGGGAGCGGCGCGGAGTGAATGTATGCGTTGAGCTTTAGCTTGTCGTAATTCACCGTGAACTTGGTATCCACGCCATCGGTGGGTAGATCGGGTCCCTGTAATTTAAGGGTGATTTCCTTCTCCAAAGTGGCGGGATCGACGGGGTGGCTGAAGTTGATAGTGAATACTGCTTTCTTCAGATTAGGGTCGACGGGATCTTGGTAAAACTCGCCCCCCTGGAAGGCTGCTACAAAGGGGGCGCTCTGGAATTTGAAGCTGTATTCCGGGAGCCGGACTTGATCGGTGACGAAACCCTTCTTGGCCATGGTTACCGAAAACTCTTGCCCGACCGGCCAATCGGTTTGGGGATGAAAGCGAAGCTCCTTGTCGTTTTCCCAAATCCAGCGGCCTTGAATCGCAGGCGATATCTCGATGCCCGTCATCACTTGCTTGCCGGCGTTGGCGAGCGGCGCGACCGAGCCTTGGAAGCTGACGATCAATGGATCAGGGCGAGCGTCCTTAACTTCGATCTTCGTGCGCTCTGGCGCCTTTGTGGAATAGGGAACCTCGACTGGTTTCGGCAGTGCTTGATACCACCGCCATCCGCCGTATGCGCCGATAGCCACGATGAGAACCGCCGCCATGCCGCCGTAAGCAATACGGGGATTCGCTTTAGTCCAGGCTGACGTTCGTTGCGTGGTTGCAGTGAGCCAGGGGACCCAGGTGGGGGATGTTAATTGAATGCCGAAGAGATTTCGCAGTAGCCATGCGATTGATGTCCCGAGGATTATGAATCCTCGGGCAATTAACGCGGAGAGTGTGTGGAAGAACCACTGCAATTTGCTCAGGAGGCTATTCATTGTTCTTCTCATCCTTAATGAAGAAGACTTCAATCGTTTGTAGGAGCTGATTCACTCCTACATTTATTCCACCCTATGCCGACGTTTAACTACGCGCCCCTCCGGGAAAAATCCTTTATTCGAAATCCCAGCACCCAGAGACCCGCAAAATAAACCACTCCGCCCAGCGCCACAATCCAAGCCAGTCGTAAACCACGCGAAGCGAACGTGCCGGAAAGCCATGATGTTTCAGTGCCCATCGCAAACCATAGGCTCGCCGCCATCGCGGCAAGCGCGAGCACGACTTTCAGCGTAAACATCGCCCAGCCCGGTTGCGGCTTATAAATGCCATGCCGGCGGAGTTTGTAGTAGAGAAGACTCGCGTTTAACGAAGCCGCTAACCCTATGGAAAGCGCCAGTCCGGCATGCTTCAACGGACCGATGAATGCAAGATTCATAAGCTGGGTGGATACTAAAGTCACGACGGCGATCTTAACCGGTGTTTTGACGTTCTGGCGGGCGTAAAAGCCTGGCGCGAGAATTTTCACCAGGATGATGCCAGTCAGTCCGACGCTGTAAGCAACGAGCGCGTTGCGCGTCATCCAGACGTCATCCGCAGTGAACGCGCCAGATTTGAATAAGGTGGTTATCAACGGGACGGACAGAATGGCCAGCGCCGCCGCCGCCGGGAGCGTGAGCAAGACAGTGAGCCGTAATCCCCAGTCAAGCAGCTTGGAATACTCTTCGGGGCTTTCATCAGCGTAATGTTTCGCGAGGCTGGGCAGCAGAATCGTTCCAAGCGCCACGCCAAGCAAGCCGGAAGGGAATTCCATTAGCCGGTCGGCATAGTTGAGCCACGATACGCTCCCTGTTATCAGGAACGATGCGAAGAAGGTGTTAATCAGCAAGCTGATTTGCGCGATGGAAACGCCGAATACAGAAGGGCCCATCAATTTCAGAATGCGCCATACGCCGGGATCGCGGAAATTCGGACGAAAACGCGGCAGCAGCTTGAGCTTTAGCAGAAACGGGATCTGAAACGCGAGTTGCAACACGCCGCCAAGGAATACGCCCCAACCTAGCGCGAGCACCGGCGGATCGAAATATGGGGCAGCGAATAGCGTCGCCGCGATCATCGCCAAATTAAGAAATACGGGCGTGAAAGCAGGTACCTTGAATTGACTATAGGTATTGAGAATGCCGGCGGACAACGCCGTAAGCGAAACAAACAGAATGTAAGGAAAGCAAATCTTGAGCAGCGTCGTCGTGACAGCGAATTTTTGCGGGTCGTTCACAAAGCCATAGGCGCTGGCGTAAACGATGGCGGGCGCAGCTAGCATGCCAATCGCGCTGACCATGAACAAAATGATCGCCAGCAGCGTCGCCGTGTGGTCCACGAGAAGTCGGGTGGCGTCGAAGCCTTGTTTTGTTTTGTACTCGGCGAGAATGGGCACGAAGGCTTGTGAGAATGCCCCTTCGGCGAAAAGGCGACGTAACAGGTTGGGGATGCGGAAGGCCACGAAGAAAGCGTCGGTATAAAGACCCGCGCCAAAAGTGCGTGCGATGAGCATTTCGCGGATGAAGCCGGTGATGCGGGAAAGCAGCGTCATGCTGCTAACCGCGGCGAGCGCTTTAAGTAAGTTCATTGATTGAATGGATTGGGGCGTGAAAAAGCTTCGCCATGCTAGCCGTTCCGTAATGGAAAGGGAATTGACGGGAGGGTTAAGTGCTTGTGCAAAAGTCTTCCAGACGGCGTTGCGTCTCCTTGCCGTACTAACTGTGTACTGTCTGCGTCGACGCGCCTTGCTGGAAAACTTTTGCACAAGTACTTAGCTTTTGTTTCCTCCCGAGCAAGGGAAGCGGTAAGCTTGATTTGGTCTTCGCTTAGAGGGAAACCAATATGGCGTACAACAGAGATTTCACTTTCTCCGACATGGAGCGGTGGCTTGATGAAAAGCGGGTCACCGAAATCGAATGTCTTGTGCCCGATTTAACCGGAGTTGCACGGGGAAAAATTCTTCCCCGAGAAAAATTTACCGAGGATCGTGGAATGCGCCTGCCGGAGGCGGTGCTTGGAATGACAGTGACCGGCGAAGCGCCCGAGCACGATGACTATAACCATGTCATTTCCTTGATCGACCGAGACATGGTGTTGCGCCCCGACCCCGCGACCGTGCGGCTTGTGCCGTGGGCGACCGATCCGACCGCGCAGGTTATTCACGATTGCTTCACGGCCAACGGCGAGGTGATCGACTTTGCTCCCCGTTCGGTGTTGCGTCGTATCATCCAACTTTATTCGGAAAAGGGCTGGGCTCCGATCGTGGCGCCCGAGTTGGAGTTTTACCTCATTGCGCGAAATGACGATCCGGATTTGCCGCTGAAGCCGCCGGTAGGTCGTAGCGGTCGCTCCGAAACCAGTAGGCAGCATTACAGTATTGACGCCGTTAACGAATTCGATCCGCTGTTCGAGGATATTTACGATTACTGCGCGGCGATGGATTTGGAGGTGGACACGCTGATTCACGAAATGGGCGCGGGGCAAATGGAGATCAACTTCATGCACAGCGAGCCTCTCGGCATCGCGGATAAAGTCTTCTTTTTCAAACGCACTCTGCGCGAAGCAGCGATGCGCCACAACATGTATGCAACCTTCATGGCGAAGCCCATGGCGAACGAACCGGGCTCGGCAATGCATATTCACCAGAGCGTCGTCTCCACCGATACCAAGCGAAACCTTTTCAGCAATCCTGATGGATCGGCGTCGAAGCTTTTTTACTACTACATCGGCGGATTGCAAAAGTATTTGCCGGCTGCGATGGCTTTACTTGCGCCTTATGTGAATTCATACCGCCGCATCGTTCGCGGCAGCGCAGCGCCTATCAATTTGCAATGGGGCCGCGACAATCGCACAGTTGGCATTCGGGTGCCGCTGTCCGATCCCGAATCACGGCGAGTGGAGAATCGGGTGGTCGGCGCTGATGCGAATCCCTACGTTGCATTAGCGGCGACATTGGCTTGTGGTTATCTTGGCATGACTGAGCAATTGGAGCCGACCCCCGAGCAGACCGGCAGCGCCTACCACGACGACTACGAATTGCCGCGTAGCTTGTCTGAAGCGTTACGCGATCTTCAAGAGACGCCGGCGCTGCACAAGGTGCTTGGCGAGAAATTCATCGCGGTTTATTCGGCGGTCAAAGAATTGGAGTATGCGGAGTTCATGAAAGTGATTAGTCCGTGGGAGAGGGAGCATTTGTTATTGCATGTTTAGGGATTTCACAGAACACGATGTAAAGCTTCCTACTCTTTGAAAGTGGGGGCTGAGGCAAATTGAAAATGGACCATTATCGACCGCTTCCTTATTCGAGCGCTGGTAACAAAAAAGCCTACAGTTGCGGGCTTTGTGGCTCCGAATATGAATATCCGCGGCTTGTTTACTCGCCGCCAGATAATGCTCGCCTATCTCGTCCATACCGTTCTCGATTGGGTGGATGAGCTCTATCGCAATGCGCGCGCGCCGCACTTTCTTCGAACACCTGTGCACCTTGCTGCTCTCTCTGCCATTCGACGGATGGAACGAGTTGATGGCCTTCCTGCTGGACAAGCTCCGCTCAAAAGCTCCCAACACAGGGCGGAAAATTCAAATTGAGAATTGCTGCTGGAATGAGATGGATTTTCTGCGGCTACAGGCAAGAGGTTAAGTGCGATTGCCCCGGGGTTCATTAGACCTCGGATTGATATTCAGTGAAAGATCTACCAATCTTGCGCACCTGTTCAATGGCGCTCAATACATCGCTCCATGTCGTACGATGATTCACAAAACACGTCCGGAGTACTGGTCTATGACGAAGAACGGCTGAAGTGACCATAACTGAACCGCGAGATCTGAGCTCAGATTCTACTTGGCGGTTTAATTCGTCCACGACGTTGGAGTCCATTCCCTCTATAGCATACCGAAAGCACAGAGCACTCAAAAAAGGCGGGTGTATCGGCTCGAATTCGGTGTCAGCGTGGAGCATTTCGTAAAGCCGTTGAGCAAACTGATTATGTTCCGTAATCATCGCTGAATACGCATCCAGACCATATTGACTCAAAGCTAGCCAAATCTTCGTCGCCCTATCGGCGCGAGCCAATTCAAACCCATAGTGCCAGTGGTCATGGCCGCTATCGGAATCTACTCCTTGGAGATATGAAGGGACGCATGTGAAAGCTCTAGCCAAGGCTTCCTTGTCTTTCATTAAAATGCAACCAGCTTCAAACGGAATGTTGAGCCACTTGTGTGGATCAACCGCAAGGGACGACGCTCTATCAATTCCGTGAAGGAGATGTTGTTTGCTTTTGTCAAGCGCCGCCAGTGCCCCATAGGAACCATCAATGTGATACCAAATTCCAAAATGTGCGGCGATGTTGGCGATGTCGTTGAGTGGATCGATAGCCCCGGTTAGCGTGGTCCCAGCCGTTCCTACAACACAAAGCGGTTTGAATCCCGCTCTAATGTCATCTTCGATTACGCGCTTCAATTCATCAACCTGCATTGAAAAAGATGCATCCACTGGAATGCGACGGAGCTGGTCAGTTCCAAGCCCGAGAAGCGCCATGCTCTGTTCGATACATATGTGAACTTGTTCAGACGCATAGACTATAAGAGGTGGGCCACTTCGAACTCCCTGCTTTCTTATATCCCAGCCAGCGACTTCACCTCTGGCTGCCGCCAAACCATAAAGATTCGCCATCGTTCCACCAGTAGTAACGTATCCAAAGGCTTTATCGTCGAATCCCACCATTTGACCGAGCCAGCGTCCCACGGCGAGTTCCAGCTGAATGCTTCCTGGCGTGAGGCGCCAAGCGTATGGAAAAACGCCAAGCGAACTGAGAAGACCGGTGAGTAAGCCGCACAACGGGAGCGGTGTTGCTGTCACCCAGGACATTACGCCAGGATGCACAAAGTTAGGTGACGCCTCAATCAAGAACTTGTCCAATAGCTCCAGCAATTGCATGGGATCACTGGGCGTTCGTGGCGGATGTTCAGAGATGAGCGCGCCTTCTACCCGCGCCGACGATTGAACATCCGGATATATGGGCCGCTCTCTTTTTGATGAGATGCGTTTAACAACAATATTGGTAACGCGATATCCAAACTCTCGAATATCTTCGAGTTCTATGGCAAGGTGGCCCATTTCCTTTTGTGCAGAAATATGTTCCCCTCCCAGCATGCCGCCCACTCTAGGCTCACTGTTGCACGCTTTGGATGCTATCGTCGTATCAGTATCTAGTGATCTTAGGTCGATCACTATCTGATCAAAAAGTCGAGTTCTTCCAAAGCGGACGAATAGCAGGATGAAAACGCGTTGGGGAAACTCATACGGCATATCCTGCATCGTCTCCGCATCTCTTACGGCGATCAGTTCGATTTTCGCCAACGGCTCTTGAGCAATGTATTGCGCCAGATGCGCCTCCAAGTCGCGCGGTGTGTGTACGTTCTTCAGTTTCAAACATCGACATGCCTCCTTCAAGGCTTGATGAAGGCAAAGAGCCGCTTGCCTTTCCTGCGAAGTTAGATACAAGTTCTTGGAACTCATCACAAGTCCATCCGATTCGCGCACGGTCGGAACGGAAATAATCTCTATTCTCAATCCAAAATCTTGCGTCAACCGCCTCGCTAGCAGCACCTTCTGGTAGTCGTTCTCTCCGAAATAGGCGCGCGTCGGTGACACGATATTAAACAGCTTTGTCATTTCCGTAGCGACGCCACGAAAATAGTTAGGATGAAAAGCACTCTTCAGTCTTGTATCAAGGATAGGCGCCTCCACAAATGTCTGAACAGGCTGCGGATACATTTCCGCCAATGCAGGGGCAAACACATAGTCGATTTGAATGCTTTCCAGTGCTTTGCAGTCCCGAGGCAAATCGCGGGCGTGCGCCACGAAGTTCTCGTCTTCGCCAAGCAGAAGGGGATTCACAAAGATGCTGACCACGACCACGTCGTTTTGTAGACGGGCCGTTTGAACGAGCTGGAGGTGGCCCTCGTGCAAGTAACCCAGGGTGGGGACAAAACCAATCGTACGTTCAAGCCTTCGATCTGACGCAAGTGTTTGCCGTAGCTCTTCGATAGTAGCGATGACTTTCATGCCTCACCTCAATAAACTTTAATAGTGCGCATCCGACAAACCGGTGGAAATGATCCCCATCTGCTGCTTTGAGATGCAATAGGAGAGTCTTTTCATCAATCAAGATTTATGCACGATAAGCCATTAACGCGTCTTCCGATATTTTGCTTCGTGCGCTCCATAGGTAAGGAAAAATACGTAGGCGTAATGTTTGTATTAAATGCGCCACGCCATCAATCGGACGATCTGTGGACGCATCATGTGTTCCGCTTTTAACCGGCTCGTGTCCTCCTACGCCTAAGCTTGGACGGTAACCAATCATTCGACGGACCATGGAAAGATGGTATTGCCTCCACAAATCTATGCTTTGTTCCAGATCAATAAGACTTTCCCCAAGCCATATCGGTTCCGAGTGCTTGTCGATTGCTTCCGTAGGCCTTAGCTCAGATGCTATTGCATACGCCACTGCATCGTCGTTGGCGCCCTCGGATATGATTTCGTGTTTTTTTAGGAGATTCAAATACACATCACTTAAAGAAGGTTGGCAAAGGCGCGCCGAAAGTTCTTCGGTCATCAGATTCATTGTATGTAGTTTTGCTAGATAAAGTGGATCACGTAAACCGAGACTAATTTCTATGAGCCGGAATCCAATACTCTCAGCGCCGCTTCCTCCTTGCAGCTGACTTCTGAACGCAAGATAATCGCTTGCCGTCATAGTTTGCGGCATTCGAATCATGGAGCTGAAAAGTTTAAATAGGGATGTGATCTTACGAATTTGCATTTCCGCCGCGACAATATTTAACTTATCAGAAGTTAATTCCCCGATGACTTCGTCGATAGACATCAGAACGATTGGAAACCAAAGTTCGAATGTCTGGTGCGAAATAATGAACGTTAGTTCATCCATGCTAGGGGAGTTTCTTGTCAGTGCCTTATGATGATGTTTATTTAGAGTATCAAGGGCCGGCTGGAGCAACACTTCTTCGCTAATAAGACTATTTAAGTTAATTACAGAGTTGGAAACTTTTGGCTCCAAGTCGGTAATCAGTTTTTCCAAAATATTTTTGAAAAGCATTACCTTGTCATTTAATGCTGCCGTGAGAGCAAAAAGCTCATCTTTACCGGGAGAAATTTCGGATCTCGTCTTTTTCTGTAGCAAAGGCATTATTTTGGTTAGAGCGCCAAGCACATTATCCAATATTGGGAAGTTGTCGGAATGCAGAGAAAATGACATTTCAGCTTGCTTATAAATCAAATGAAATTTGGCAATCTCGGCTTGCTGAAGCATTATCGATGCGGCTTCGGAGCATCTTCTAAGCCGTTTTTCAAGGCAGTAATAGTGCTCGTCCGATAGCCCCTCCTCCAGAGTTTGCAGCCCTGCTAAAAGCTCCCGCTGCTGCAGATCGAGCCAGATAAAGCTGGAAGAAAGAAGTGAGTAGAGCAAAAAATCTCCCGGCGTTTGGAGTGTTTCTGGAAAAGAAGCCAAGATTTTTTCTACTTGAACATAGGTGCAGTAATGAGGCCGTGAGGAATACGACGTAAACATGTGGGGGCAGCCTGTTATTTTCCGCACGTTATTTCCTTTCCCATAATTACTGTAGTTCAGGACTTCGGCAGACTAAGCGTCTATTCGACAATTGATTGTTGCATGAATTTTATGAATGCATGCTAGAGATTGATGTGCGCAAATTAACAGAATGCGGGGCTTACGATCTCCATCGAGGGATGACTTGTGTTCTCATGTGATTACATGAGAAACGCTCTAACGTTCGTTGATTACTGCCTCAAGTCCTTATCATTTTTTGATCACGGATACTCAGTCGGAATCATCATGATTCTTTGTCGATTTGAAAGACTGAGTAACTACTAAGGTCCACTACGTCTTTCCTTACTCCTTTAGAACGAAATCAAAGGAAAATTCATGCAATCCACGCAAATAAACTGGCAAGCTGAAGCGCGTCGCTTGCAATTCGACGGCCGTGCGCTAATTGACGGAAAGCGCGTGACCACCGCAAACGGCGAGACTTTCCGGTGTGTGTCGCCCATCGACGGTCGTCTCCTGACAGAGGTTGCCCGTTGCAAGGAAGTGGACGTGGACGCAGCGGTTCGCGCGGCTCGCAACGCGTTCGAGGATCGTCGTTGGTCGGGGAAATCACCCGTGCAACGAAAGCGCGCATTGATCGCATTCGCCGAGCTTTTGTTGCGACATCGCGATGAACTAGCCCTTACCGAAACGCTGGATATGGGGAAGCCGATTCAGGCCAGCTATAAAGCCGATGTCGCCGGCGCGGCGAATTGTATTCGCTGGTACGGCGAGGCGATTGATAAGGTCTACGATGAAATCGCGCCTACGCCGGCTTCCTCGCTTGCGTTGATTACCCGGGAGCCGGTTGGCGTTGTTGGCGCAATTGTGCCGTGGAATTATCCGATGTTGATGGCGACCTGGAAAATCGCGCCCGCGCTAGCCGTAGGCAATAGCGTGATATTGAAGCCTTCGGAGAAGTCTCCATTAAGCGCTTTGCGGTTGGCGGAGTTGGCGTTGGAGGCGGGCATTCCTGAAGGTGTGTTCAATGTCATTCCTGGCTTCGGCAATGAGGCGGGTTCGGCGCTCGCTTTACATAACGATGTGGATTGCATTGCGTTCACCGGGTCCCCGCGAATCGGCAGACAGATCGTTCAATACGCAGGGCAGTCGAATTTGAAACGCGCATGGACGGAGCTTGGCGGAAAATCGCCCAACATCGTGTTCGCCGATTGTCCCGATCTCGACAGGGCTGCCAAAGCCGCTGTCAGCGGCATCTTTTATAACCAGGGCGAAAGTTGCAACGCGCCATCTCGCTTGTTGGTGGAGGCGTCAATCAAGGATGCGTTTATTGAACGAGTGCTTGATTTGGTTCCTGCATATCAGCCAGCCGATCCGTTGGACCCGGAAACAATCATGGGCGCCTTGGTTGATGAGATTCAGATGAATACGGTGCTTCGCTATATCGATGCAGGTAAGCGCGAAGGAGCCGCGTTGCTGACCGGCGGCGAGCGTGTGCGCGTTGAGACGGGTGGTTTCTATGTGTCGCCGACCGTGTTTGCGAATGTCGATAACCAGATGACCATCGCTCGCGAGGAGATCTTCGGCCCTGTGTTGTCGGTGTTAACCTTTTCTTCCACCGAGGAAGCGATACGCATGGCCAATCAGACTTCCTATGGCTTGCAAGCGGGCGTATGGACTCGCGATATCGCCAAAGCTCACAACACGGCTCGTGCGTTAAAAGCAGGAACCGTACATGTGAATCAGTACGATGAGGACGATATCACCGTGCCCTTCGGCGGCTATAAGCAGTCGGGAAATGGGCGTGACAAATCATTGCACGCGATGGAGAAATATACGGAGTTGAAAACGACCTGGATAAGTTTGGAGTAGATGTCATACAGCGGCTTGCGACTTCGTGTATAGGGGCAATCTCGAACAGGCGATGCTCAACGCACTATTCGTGCGACTGCGCTTCTCGGCCCGACCTTGTCTCCCATACACGCAGTCGCAAGCCGCTGCAGGAACATCCTCCCCTTCACGGGGAGGATGCCAAAATCACCGTATGATCTTGCCGTTTGCCCCGACAATTGTTTGCTCGGTGAATGTGGAGCCATTATGGTTCGTGGGAGAGTAACTTACAGTAAACCCACCTACATCGAATG
>DATLHW010000212.1:0-10068 GCA_035539675.1 Burkholderiales bacterium
CTATCACGGGGCGCTTTCCGATCAATGCGTATGTCGCACGCGAAGCTTGGGTGGGATTCGCGCCCCCTTCCCGCTCGACAACGCGTGCGACATACGCATTGATCGGAAAGCGCCCCGTGATAGTGGGCGCCGTGTCTTCAACCGCCGTCAAAACCAACTCACCGTTTGATGCAATGGTTAACCAGTTTCCATTGGCGAATTCGATGCGATAGCGCCCTCGCAATTCACCGGACTGCACTCGAACCCGTTCGTTTGCGCGCCATACGGCGCGAATAGGATAGCGGGCAAAAAAATCGACATCGACGCAGCTCGCCTCGCTCGCATTACGCCACTGCGGCGCCGGAAGCGCGGCGGCCAGTTGCGGGCCCCAGGTAGAAAGCGCGGTTCGGCTGGAGCCGCGCGCGCCAAACCAGAACGGCGTTCCGTCAGCCAACCAGCCCGCTGCGCCGCCTAAGGCGACGCCATCGTCGCGGCGCCACGAGTAGGTCTTGTAGCGCACGCCGCTGCCTAAATGCATCAGCGCTTCGCGGCCATATCCTTCGACGCCGGTTTGCAACAGAGCGCTACGCGCCTCCATACGCACTGACTGCGGCAACGCCGCCAACGCCTGGAGTAATTCACGCACCGGAACTTTGGTATCGGGTTGCAGACGATTGAGATCCTGTAGCCAGATGGCCTTCGAATAGGGCTTCCAATAGGCTTGCCACGCGCCGACGTCGATACTCAACCGCGTCGGCGAATAATACGGCGCGCATGAACGCGCCAACGCCTCGCCTCGCGTCACGCTTTCGCCAGGCGCGCAACAGTAACGATCTTCGTCGTTTGGCGCCCGAGGGATTGTAGAGCACGTATAAGCCGCCTCTTCCGCATGCGTATCGGACAAATAAGAAAACACGAACAGTTTCCACAAACTGCCGAGCGGCGCTTCGCTTAGGTTTGCATTGCCTCCCGGCATTGCCGGACCGGCGGATAGCGCGCGCATTTCCAGCTTGCCGTCACGCAGCCAAGCCACTGCCGCATCCTCCATGGCGAATACCGGTCGATCGACCGCAAGCAACGCGGCGACAGCGCTAGCGAATGTCGATATACGCACGCGCCTTCTCCTCGTACGCCTTTGCTTCCGGTTGATACATACGGTAGTAACGCGCCGACGGTAAATTGAATCTACCCGTTTGAGAAACGCGCACCAAATGGCGAACAACGAATTCGCCGGAAAGCGATTCGACCGGAACCGCATAGCCGCGCGGCGTCTCTTCGAAGCGGGCGCGCTCCAGCGCCTCCACGGCTTCCGCATGGGGCGCAAGGATGGAAACGCCCCAAGTAGAGCGATCGGCGTTGGCGCCCGGCGGCAACGGCGCTTCGATAACGCCGAAGCGAAGCGCGCCGTCGGATAATGTAGGCGTCAAGCGCAGCTCATCGAGATAAACCTCGTCGGTCTTCAGCGGCGCATCGGCGGCAAGCAATTCGAGCCGGTAGACCGGATTATCGGATGGCGCTTTCGTCTCGGTTTGACCCCGTTTTTTCGGCGACGTGGGCGCCGCAGCCGCCTCCGAATCATTCATACGAACCATGCGATAAAACCGCCGCTCCAACTGCACAGGTAGCGTCGACTTCTCCGGTTCGCTGCTTTCAAATTGCACGATTGCGGTTGAATGCGCCGCCGGCGGCGCCGACAGTGTTATCGAGGCCGGCGCAGGTCCGACGCTTGGCCAGTGAAATAACCGCTGGCCCGTCGCCGTGGCCGCAGCCTGCCACCGCTTTTCCGGTTCAATGCGGGAAATGGCCGCGCGCAACGCATTGCCTGCCGCGCCTGACTGTCCGCCATTTAACGCATGAAAACTCCACAACAAGGTCAGCGCACGATCGATGGTCGGCATCTCGGCGCGAACTTTTTCCAGCACGCCGCCGATGTCTTGCGTCGGGCGTCTACCCGTCATCAGGAGCAACGCGTCGCCAAGCGGCGTCTCCGCGCGGCGAATCTGTTCCGCCGCCAAATCCAACTGCGCCTGCATCGCCGATGGAATCGCGCCTTGCGTTTGCTTTACGACATGCGCGATAAGCACTGTCGCCATAGCGGTTTGTAAACCACTCTCTTCCGAAGCAAACACCAAACTCGAAAATGGCGAGGGCCGTATTTCGCGTTGTCCGCCAGACGAAGCGGCGATGTCCTGCGACAGCGCTTCCGCAAGCGAACGGACGGGTAGACCCATCTCCTGCATCCAGGACAAAATCAAAGCGCGATGCCAAGGCGATCGCGATGCTCCCTGCTTGCGATACACCTCGATCAGACGATCGAAATGGCCGGGCGGCAACGCCAGTTTCAGCGCATCGCTCGCAAACCAGTCGGCGTAGTAGGCATAGGCGGTCAACAAGGGATCAGCGGTGGCGTCGCCATCCGGCGGGCTCCACCAACCGAAGGTCGCTTGCGGCCCAGCCATCTGCGCGAGGCGGAACCGATAGCTGTGCAAGCGCTGCGTCAATTGCGCCGTCATGCGCTCCTCCGACGGCAGCACGGCTTTTAAGGCGAGACTGTAGGGAATCAGCCGGCTCGACGTCTGCTCCACGCAGCCATAGGGGTAATCGATCAGGTCGTCCATCAAGCGACGGAAATGCGCCGTGGCGTTGTCGGCGAATTGCAGACGTACATTGCTTGCATCGGGCGGCAACTTCAATGGCGTCTCGCGGCTCGTTATCGGCAGGCTTAACGAACGTTGGCTGCGCCAGTGCGCCGGCGCGATCTTAAGGGAAACCGTGAGCGCATCCACTTTTTTACCGCCCGCCGATAATGCGAGATCGACTCCCGCATCGTTGCCACCGACGTTTAAAGGCAAGGACACGAAATTGACGCCCGGTTTGAGCTTGATCATGTCGCGGCGCTGCAAACCGGCGCCGGACGCGGCAAGCTCCACCGCCGCTTCCTTGCCGCCTTGGTTGAAGAGCGCCACGCTCGCAATCGGCGCATCCTGCGCGCGCATCCAGTTCGGACTGGTCCACTTCACATAGAAATCCTTGTCCGAACGCACATAGGAAACAGCCTGACCGACCGCGCCCGACGGCATGGCGGCGCGCACCGTAACACGCCAACGGGTCAGCGAGTCGGGCATCGCGAAGGACACTTTAGCGTGGCCAGCAGAGTCGACCGTAACGGTGGGTTGCCAGAAGGCCGTGTCTTTATCGTCCCGGCGTGGACGTTCGAGAATCTTGATGACGCGTTCATGCACCTGCCGCCGCGACGGCATGGCCGCGCCAGTCGGCGGCTTCGCCAGATCGTAGGCGATGAAATTCAGGCTGGCCGACGTGCGCACATTGTTGCGTCGCGGGTGATAGAAGAAGTCGAAAATATTGGGCGCGATATCCGGTTGCAGCACATACACCATTTCATCGACCACGCCGATGGTCAATTGCGCGCCGTCCGCCGGTTTTCCGCCGATGAGAGCGGAAACATCAAGCGTCACCGTATCGCCCGGCGTATAGACAGCTTTATCGGCGAGCACCGCCAAGTCGATGCGAGGCTGCTCAACGCGTAATCCGAGATTCTGGAACACATACTCGCCACCTTTTACGTAGACGACGGAGAACGTGATATTGGGGCCATAATCCTCGCGCACCGGGATTTCGGCGCGCCATTGAGTCGGCGATATGCGCTTCGCGCCAACCCATCCGGAAGCGCTCGCCATGAGCGCTGTGTTTTCCACGCTGTCGCGCTCCAGCGTGAACAACGCCTGGTCAACAGGCTGCGGGAAAGTAATAAGCGCGCTAGCGGTTTCGCCCGGTTTGTAGAGGGGCTTATCGAACACCATTCCGATCGAACCTTGCGGCGCGCCAACGCCACCGCCACTTACATAATGTGAGGCGGCGCCAATAATATTGTCGGCCGCATCGCGCAAGGACACCATGTAGGTTCCCGCTTCGGGAAAGGTGAGCGAAAAGCGCTCGCCATTCGAAAGTTTGCCGGATTCTTTTTTGCGGTTCTCCAGCCGTATCCATTCCCAGCTCGCCGGGCCGGCGAGCTGATTCGCTGCGCCGGCCAAGGCGCGAATCGCAAAGGCGACGCTATCGCCGGCGGCGGAAAATGCGCGATCGCTCTTGAGGGTGTAGGTATTGGCTCCGCGTTCGACCAAAATCTCCTTGGTGGCTCGAACACGATAAGCCGCGCCGTCGGTGGCCAGTACGCTGACGATGTAGCGACTCGGATCCTTCGCGGCAGGCAACTCGAATTTCGCAATGCCGTTGGCGTCGGTCGTGACTGTGTCGGTGGCCAGTTGCAACGGAAATTGACCCGCATAGCCAAGATCGCCTTCAATCATGGTAAGGCGCTGCATGCGCACCGAAAGATCGGCTTTGGCGTTGGCGACCGGCTTACCATCCGGATAAACGAGTTGCAGCCGGCCTTCGATCGTTTCATTCGTCTTGAAGTCGCGCTTGCTTGGAAGCACGTTGATCTCAAAATGCGGCTTCTGATATTCGGCGACTCTGAATGCCGCGCTATAGGTATCGCCCTTGTAAACAAAGCGCAGCTCATACCCGCCAGCCGAGGCATTATCAGGCAGTTGGAAACTTGTATCGCCGCCGGTTTGCGGCGACATCTGCAAGGTCTGTCCAGCAACCGGAAAGCCGTTCGGGTCGAGCGCTTGCAACTTCAGCTCGCCCGCCGCAATCGGCGAAGACTCGCGCGCGGAACGGAAATCGCGGCCGATAAATTTCACGAATACGGTTTCGCCAGGACGATAAAGCGGACGGTCCGTGACGGCGTAAAGCTTCGTGTTATAGATCTCGCTGTCGTAATAGAAATTTTCCGAGACATAAACGCCGCCGCGCGAATCTTCGCCAAAGACGTATGTTTTTTCCGGCGCCTCGCGTTGGAAAATAACCACGCCGCGTTTGTCGGTCTTGCCGCTGGCGAGTACGCCGACGCCATCGCTCCATAGCGTGCGCGCATTGGCCGCCGGCTTGCCATCGCGCCGATCGGCGACCCATACCAGCATTTGCTTGGCTGAAACCTTGGCGACTGCGATTGAATCCGATACGAATACAAGCGTCGCCGCACGGTGGTCGCCGACCATCGCTTCGACCAGATACATCCCCGGCTCTCTACGGCCAAGCGGAACCATGACGTTGCCTTTAGGCGACCGAATGAATTCGCTGCTGCTACCGGCGAGCTTGACGCCCTCCGGCGGTTCGATCGGCTTTGCGATATGCACCGGATAACGGAAGCTGTCGACCAGTTCATGTCCTTTGAGCGGCTTATATTTCGGATTTAGACTCTGCGGCGTAGGACTTTTCACCAGGGGATGGGAACGCAACTCCGGCGTTTGCGCAGTCATTGCCCGACGCGCATCCGTTGAGAACCACTCGCGCCACGCATCGCGCGAGCCGGTCCACCACTTGTCCCAGATACGCGCCAGCGCATTGGAAAATCCATCGCCGACATAGTC
The DNA here is from genome assembly GCA_035539675.1 of Burkholderiales bacterium. Classification (GTDB taxonomy): domain Bacteria; phylum Pseudomonadota; class Gammaproteobacteria; order Burkholderiales; family DATLHW01; genus DATLHW01. The sequence continues at coordinate 5,436 of DATLHW010000212.1, forward strand.
GCCCTTCGTGTCGACGCGATGCAGATTTTTTTGGCTCTTCAAAAAATCGAGCGGCTGTTTGACCCGATACACATAAATGTCGACGCCGCCATATTCCGATACGGCTCCGAAACTCTGCGTTTCCAGCCGAACCATGGCGGCGTCGTCCGATCCGTACGACGCATCGCTCAGCAGAAAGAACGGCGCGCCGCGAAGACTGTCGCCAGCCGCTATCGATGGCGCGGCTGGCAGCAAGGCAATCAGGAAGGCTGCAATTCCGAGTAGGCGAAGGATTTTCATTGTTGGTTTCACGCGGAAAGAAAATCGAGACGATAGACGCCAGCAAAATTCGGATTGTTTTGCTCAGGGCGCCAGCGTGTGTCGGCCCAGCGCAGGAGATCGCGTAGCGCGATTGACCGCAGCCCGTTGTCGCCGGCTGTTTCGGAACCGGTGTGATAAGCGATGAACGATCCCATCCAGATCATGAGATGTTGCGAATCGCCCTGATCGAAGAAAAGTAAATCGCCCAACGCAGCCATATTGCAGTCCTTGGCGACAAAGCGGGTGTTCTCCTGAATCAGCTCCAACGCATTCGCATAGGCGGAACGCGCGCCATCGGCCAAGCGCCAGGAGTGACGTAGTTCCTGCTGTGCAGCGTCGAGCGCAACCTCGGGCGGCGCCGGTTGGCCAGCCAAGCCATTAGCGCGTTTCCATTTCGCGTCATGATCGCGAAGCGCTTCGGCCACAGCGAAACGAACCAATCCGGCGCAATCGCGTTGCACCCATCGCGGCGTGGGTCCCATGGAAAACTGGGCGGACACAATGCGTGTCATCCAGGCTCGGAACGCTCGCGATTGCGCGGGCGTGAGGCTCGCCGAGGGCGACGCCGCCGCAGTGCGAGATGAGGCAATGAAAACGCCCAGCGCAGCCAATAAAAAATCGCGGCGCATCATTTGCGTTCGCTCCCGCGCTCCTTCGGGGTCCGCCATTCGACACGACGCCAACCATCCTGCGCTTCTTCCTTCGGCGCCAATTCGAGTCGATAAGGCGGATAAGCGGCAAGCGCTTTCATGCGCGCCGGCAAATGCGCCCGCACCGCCGCGAGTAGATTCTCATCACCCGAACCAGACAACGCAGCGTATGACTCGCGCTCGGCCATCGCCGAAAGCCGGTGCGGGGTAACGACGCCGAGCGTCGCATCCGATACCGGCATCTGATCGACCACGCTTGGATTTTTATGTGCAAGCGTATCGAGAGCGAGATCGACCAACGCGCCATCGGGTGAAAACACAATATACTCGCCGCGCGCCGCGACAGTGGGCGTCGCCGACCGCTGCGGCTCACCATCCGATGCATTCGCGCCTACCGCGCGCCAGATCGTTTGCTTGTCAAACGTTTCCTCTTTCAACATCCCGCCGGGCTTCTCGGATGTCGCTTCGCCACCCTCGACTTTCGGGCTTGCAATGGCCCAGGTCGCCACCGCTTTGAGCGCCGCATTCCGATCGCCAGCGTCATTGGCGAGCCGCGCGATGAATACCGGCGAATACAGGCTGGAATCTGCGTACCAGCACGCAAGCGCAACACCATCGAGCGCATCCAGCGTCTTGTCGCTCGGCAACTCCGGTTTCTTCTCCGCCTCGGCCACCACCGTTTTGGCGGCGCGCCAGTCAACCGGCAACAGCATGCATGCGCTCGGATTGGCGGGAGCCGCGCGCCAAACGGCGGCATCGCCCAGACGCCCTTGAGGCAAACCTTGAGGATCGATCCAGGCATAAGTAGACCAGCGAGCGCCAAAATCGAAACGTAGACCTTTGAACCCAGACAGCAGCGCCGCATAGCCGAGCGTCAACGTGGGAGCGCCGATCACAAGCGTATGGATTGGTTGCGCAACATCTGCGGGCTTCGACTGAGCAAGCGCAAAGCGTCGTATCAAAGCGCCATCGTCGGTCAACCATTCCGCTATCGCAGCGCGCGCATCCGGCGTCACCTTGTTGCCCTTGTCAAAAAGCAATCCGGGATCGGACAACACAACCATGCGATCGCCTGAGGCGATTAAAAGCAGCGTACGCCGTGGATTGATCGCCAGCGCATACACCTTCACCGCGGCGGCGCCGATCTCAATTTCTCCAGCCAGCGTGAGTTGCTGATCTTTCAGCGCAACGACGGCCGCCTCTCGCAGCACTTTCGCAAGCGTGCGTTGCTGCATGACGATCGCGAAATGGCGTAGCGCACCTTTGCCATCCCGCCATAAAGCCACCTCAGCCGGCTCGTCGAGCGCCGTCGCAAGAATGCGATCGGTCCAGTCGACTTTGTGTTCATACGCAATGCGCTTTATGGATCCATTCAAGCCCCGCCTATCCTCATGTTGCTCGTAATAGAAGGCGAGATCTTCCGTCAACACCTCTTTCGCAATCGGCGCCTTGAGCAAATCGTGGGGAAGTTTGGCGAGACTCTGGGTGCGAATCAATGCATCCGGCTTGTTGAGATCGGCCATTAGCCGGGCGCTGGCGTATCGGAATTCCTTCCAAGGGCCGACACGTTGATAACCTGCGGCGCTGGCGACGGTAGCCACAACGAGCACAACAACGATCCAAGTGCGGCGCATTGTTCTCCCCTGCTTTTTTCTAATTGGGAATTGGTGAATGCTACGTGCAACGTTTATAACTGGCAACGAATTCATTGCTTCGCAAACATGCCTCCCGCCAATCCAATCGTGGCGCACTCCTTATCGACACTCACTAGGCCAAGGCGCGTCACCGTCCGGCAACAAATCAATTCGCTTTAACTGCATTTCCAAATCAATCGCGCAGTTTGTCAGCGTCGCCAACAAGCAACGGATTTTTTTCGATAGCGCCGATCTGGACAACATATTTTTTGCGCACCCGAACGGGGTTTTACGACCATCTATCCCGCGATCCCTGGCATGTAATTAGCTTATCGATTAGAAGAAGATCATCAGATCTTCAAACCTACTTGGACGTCCCGCTAACCAAGCGCCTTCTTGCAATTCTGATGGTAAGACTTGCAAATTTCTCAAGCCTGAGGCGTCATCGTTAGCGCCTAATCACGACATCTCTCAACCAAATTGATAGGGGGCTGAAATGAAGTTACATCGCCATTTTTTTGCACTGACACTTTTTGCTGCTGTTACCGGCGCCGTAGCGCAAGGCGCGCCACAGGAGTCACCACAAGAGCGCCAGCGCTTAATTGACGCGCAAGATCAAATTCGCGAATACAAAAACAAAGAACAGCAAGCGCGCAAGCGAGGAGACACCAAAGAGGCTGAGATGTGGGCCGATAAACGATACCAAGCGCAAGAAGCCTCGGGAATCGAGAAAGGCCGGATCAACCGCGGCGAGACCGCCGAAGGCAAACAGGACATTAAAGAAGCGCAGCAACGTTTAGCGGAAGACCAAAAGCAGATAGAGGAATATCGCGCCAAGGAAGCGGAAGCGCGTAAGCGTGGTGATACGGAAGGAGCGCACGAGTGGGCAGACCGTCGCCATAAAGCGCAACAGGAAGCTGATATTGAAAAGGGGCGGATCAACCGCGAAGAACAGGAACTTAAAAAGGGAGAGGCGAAACGTTAAGAGGAGTTCCTCCTAACAGGAGAACCGATATAGTTCAATGCCGGGAAAACGTTGTAGAGAAAAAACGTTTTCCCGGATTTGGTAGCGCCCGATTCAGTCATGCAAATCGGCTTTTCTTGTGCGATTTCTTAACCCAGCTTAACAGTACCCTCTTGCAACCCGGTAAGCGACTGGAAGGCATGTGACGCAGCGCCAAGTTGAGAATTGGCGAGCACATTCTGAGCGCCAGTCGATCCAACATTCGCCAAACTGCCCTGCTTCCCATACTGATATGCAAGATCACCACCAATCGCCGCGCTGTCGCTTCCACCTAAATGAAAATTGAGTAAAGCGTCGGTAAGAGCCCAACTACTAATCGTGGGATTTGCCGTTCTAGCGGCATCGAAACGATCAACCAAACCACCAAAGTTGAATCGTTCGACTTTATTGTTGAGTAGTGGATTGGTCGATGTTGCGTCGAATTCGGCAATCGCCTCTGCGATGACCTGCAAGTTCAACACGCTGCGGTTAGTCGTTGCGGCATACCAGTTGACTAACGCAATTCCCTCGCCTGCGCCAGTATTGAGAATCAGATTGTTACCGCTCTTGCTCAAGGACATATCTTGATAACGAACACCGCCGCCAATGGATATTGTGTTGTCCAGACCAGCGCTTGCCGCAACCGTGTCCATGCCATCGCCTCGGTTGAAGGCGATTACGTCGATGCCGCTGCCGGTGGTGATGCTGTCATTGCCGGCGCCGCCGATGTAGATTTCCTTCCCCGCTCCCCCGGTCAATATATCGTTCCCGACGCCGCCATTGAACAAAGCGTTTCCGGAGGTATCCGTCAATGTGTCGATGCCCGCACCGCCTTGCAAAATGTCATTACCGGAGCCGCCATTCAAGACGTTATTGGCGCCGTTACCGGTCAGCAAATTGGCCAGTGTATTGCCCGTTCCGTTGATCGCGCCACTGCCCGTGAGCGTGAGGTTTTCAAGGTTGGCGCCCAGCGTGTATGAAATGCTCGACTCCACCGTATCGGTTCCTTCGCTGGCGTTCTCGGTGACGATTTCGCCAGTGACGTT
>DATLHW010000213.1:0-13691 GCA_035539675.1 Burkholderiales bacterium
AGATTAAGACGGCGCTGGCGAATCGAAAAAACATAATCGAGGAGACCCTGGCGAAAAGAAAAGAATGGGGCGAGAGGGGGCGGGAGAATCAAGGAGGAGGACTTGAGCGGCTTTGGGCGACGCAAAAAGACAGTGTTGTGCCTGCGAGCGATGAAAAAACCGCTGAGCAAGTGATTGCAAATCGTGAAATAAGGGAAGACGGTCAATCATTGGTTTCTTCCGATGGCGTGGTCGATATCGGATTCATGGTTTCGGAGGATGAGATACGGGAGTACGAGAGAAAGGTCTATCAATATAGCAAAGCATTGGATGATGAAGAACGTCGGTTAAAAGATCTTGAATCTAAGGTCCAGGATGATTTGAGGGAGTTGAACAAGCGTTACATGGGGCAGCGTTTATTTAGTAGTCGCAAACAACCAACGCCCATTTGGTTTGATTACGCAAAGGCGCGCGAGGGAGACGCGCTGAAGAATATTGATAAACAGTTAAAAAAGAAATTGATCGCGTTGACTCTCGAGAAGGCGAAGACCCAGCCGGCGCTTGATAGGGCCCGGGAGCGAATGCAGCAGTTGCGTGCTGCGCAGATAGAGGCAGAGAAAGTAGAGAACAAACTTAATAGCAAGCCTAGGGTCTATACGCCACTGACGGAAATGAAGGAAGAGTGGGACCAAAAGGATAAGAAAAAGAAGGCAAAACGGCGGAAGTGGACTGCCCCTTTCCGCATGATTAAAAAGGCAGCGCTAAAGACGCTTGCTTTTTTCGGGATCGTGAAGCAGCGCCGGAGGCCGTGGGTGGCGCCAGTTAATCCTAATGTGGGGTTGACTGAGTCGGAAAAAATGGAGCGCTTATTGGAGGGGAGACGGGGGCAATTTGAGATCCGGAAAGAGATGCTGCGCGAGGAAGGGCAGAGCCTCGAGTGGGAGAAGCGGTCCCTAAAAGTTAAGCAAGAGAAATGGCTTAAAGCTTACGATGCGCAATATGGCAAGGGGCAGATGGGGCGGCGGGAACCGCCAGCGCCTGGTTTTTTCATGCCTGACACAACAAAGTTGGCTCCTGAAGAGATAGACGATCTAATAAAGGCGCAAAGCCAATGGTTGGGAACGAAAGACTTTGACAAAAGAAAATATCCGGCGAACGTCGCAGCTCATTTTGACGATGATCAAAAAAAGCTAGCGAAACGCGAGCAGGAATTGGCGCAAAAGTGGATGGAGTTGCGGGAAGAGGAGCGCATGTTGGGATTGGAGCCCATCTTTCCATTGCAGGGAAATTCAGAGGCGATTGACGCTGATAATGGAAAGCGCGCTGCGCAAGCGCCACAGGTTGGAGGAGATTGGCAATCGGATCCAAGTCAGGCCGCTGAGTATAACGCAGCGATGGAACGATTGGCCGATGCCGATTTGTCCAGTCAGTTAAGGGAAGCGATTAGAAGAGATAACGAGTCACTAGCTTTACCGGAGGAGCGGAGCGCATCGGACGTGGTGAGGCAACAAGTCCTGGGCGGATATGACAAGTGGCAGGATTTTACGGGGAAGCTGCTGCTTAGAGGGCCCTCTGGTGAGGGGCTTTTTCGACTCGCGGGAGAATCGCCTCACGAGCCCTCGATCATCGTCATAATGACTGCCGAACAGATGGGGGCTAGTTCAGCAAATATTGGCGATATGTGCTTCGTGCAAGTTGCTGGACAGCAGCCAGCGCGCATTCAAACGGCGTCGGAGCGTGTGAAAGAATATTTTTCGCCGCAGATCGAGGGTTTAATCAATGATGTCATTCAGGATGATTTGCCGCTGGCCATGGTTGGAAATGTCCCAGGAAAATCGTTCCACGTTGCCTTTCCCGGAGTCGGCAATGAATTTACCGGCGTTCCGTTGTTTCTTCCACCGGGCGGTAGGGGGCCAAAGGGCGAAGTCTACTTCCGACTTCATACTACGGATGAACCCGGGTTATCTCCCACGATAGTCGTAATGCCCCCCGAACTGATGGGGGACAGTCCAGCGCCGTTTGGTGAGATATGCACCGTGAAAATTGGTGAGTCACAGACGGAGATCCGTTTGCCTAACGGGGCGTTGACGTCGACGCTTGTCCAGGGATTAATTACACCTGACGTCAAACCGCTAATTTGTCGAGCAATTCTGGCGGATATGCCGCCGGACGGAAAGGAAAGGGAATTGAATCCACGGGGCGAGTTCGGCTCCACCCCCACCTTTGCGGGAGAGGGTAAGTTCAAAGACGAATTCAGAGGCAAGCCTTTGTTTCTTCCGCCGACCGGTAAAGGCCCGAATGGAGAGCTCTATTTTAAGCTCGACGCCCAACAGCGTTATCCCTCGGTGATTGTGGTGAAGGCAACGCAAGCGGGAAATCAAGAAGTCCCCTGGGGGAAGACGTGCGTTGTTACTGTAAATGGTCAGAATCCAGCGGCTTTCATAGCACAAAAACATATACTGAAAGCGCGAGAGAACTTGTTGACGTCGCCCAATTCAAAAGCGCTAATTCCACCTGAGATTGATAAGTCAATCCGTGCAGCGTTGGATGACGATTTGCCATTAATACATTTTCAATCGAATGCGATACCTTATTCCGCTGTAAGGGCCGAGGAATCCGGTTGGCCGGAATTTAGTGGCAAGCCGGTGCTAGGGGAAAGCGGTGGGTTGCTCAGGGGGCCCGATATGGAGGTTTACCTAATTGCGCCAGTGAAGGGGCAATCGAAGCCAAAGGTAATCATCTTGAGGAAAGAGCAGCTCGATGGAATGGGGATAACTCGTCCTTTCCCCAACTTCAATGAAGCATGGAACGTAAAACTTAACGGATGGGGACAGGCTGCAACGGTCACATCGCTAATCCCGCCTGTAATTGATAAGTTGATCCGCGCGGCGATGAAGGGTGATGCGCCATCCACGGAAGATCAGTCGAATGCGAAGCCTTATACGCAGATGAGGGCGGACGAAATCGGGCGGCCGGAATTTAGCGCCAAGCCGGTGTTGGACGAAAGTGGCAAATTGCTCAGAGCGCCATCTGGCGATGCTTATTTCATATTGCAGGGAAAGGACCAGTCTGAACCAATGGTTGTTGTATTAAGCGGTGATCAGTTAGGAAAAGGTCCCTTCCCGGCGCTCGACAAAATATGGACTGTGAAACTTAAGGAACGGAGAGAGCGGGCGAAGATCGACGCGCAACGGAGCGGTTATGCTAAACAGGGTATCCAAGCGAAATTTAAAGGGAAAAAGGGACGAGGATAACCGATGTTACGATTTTAACGGCGTGGCCCATCGTCGTTTCCTACAAGTTCGGCATTTTGATGGAATCCGTATGGAGCTATGAAAATCGATCGTAACGATTCAGTGTGAGTCCTGCTAAATCAATTTCAGCGTAACGCCCAGACACGACATCCGCAATTACACGGCCGGAGCCGGCGGCCATGGTCCAACCAAGCGTGCCGTGACCGGTGTTGATGAAAAGATTGGCGTAGGGCGTTCTTCCCAGAATGGGCGGTCCATCCGGTGTCATGGGGCGTAAGCCGGTCCAGAAGATCGCCTTGGACATATCGCCTCCTTTCGCGAAAAGATCACTGACCACATGTTCCAATGTTTTTCGTTGGCGTTCGCGCAGTTGCAAGTCGTAGCCCGTTAGCTCGGCGGTGCCGCCAACGCGGATTCGGTCGCCAAGACGTGTTACCGCGACCTTGAAGGTTTCATCCATTACGGTCGATTCTGGCGCGCCCGACGGGTTAACGATGGGAAGCGTTAATGAATAGCCCTTAACTGGGTACACCGGAATGCGAATGCCTAACGGTTTAAGCAGTAACGGTGAAAAGCTGCCAAGCGCAACGATGAACGCATCCGCAGTCAGGTCGCCATTGGATAAGGCGACATGGGTAATGCGCTGTCCCGAAAACCGTAATCCATGAATGTTTGCGCCGAAACGAAAATCGACGCCGAGATTTTGCGCGATCTTGGCAAGTGATTGCGTGAACTTGAAGCAGTCCCCTGTCTCGTCGTCCGGCAAACGTAATCCACCCGTGATCTTGTCTTTCACCTGCGATAAGGCAGGCTCCGCGTCGATGCAGCCATCGCGATCCAGCACTTGATAAGGCACGCCATAACGATCAAGGATCGCGATGTCGGAAGCCGCATTGTCGACTTGTCGTTGGGTGCGAAAAAGCTGCAAAGTGCCCTGCATGCGCTGGTCGTACTGGATGCCGGTCTCGGCGCGCAATGCGCGCAGACAATCGCGGCTGTATTCGGCGAGCCGAAGCATGCGGCTTTTATTGATATCGTACCGGGCTGTCGTGCAGTTACGCAGTAGCTGGATGCCCCACGACCACATCGCGGGATCGAGCTTAAATCGGATGACGAGTGGGCTGTGTTTCATGAACAGCCACTTGAGCGCTTTGAGCGGTAATCCTGGAGAAGCCCAAGGCGCCGAGTAGCCGGGCGACACCTCACCAGCGTTGGCGAAGCTGGTTTCGAGTGCGGGCTCCTGTCGTCGATCTAGAACGACGATCTGATGGCCGAGCTTGGCTAAGTAATAAGCCGAGGATACACCGATGACGCCACTTCCGAGGATGACTATCTTCATGGAGCCTCCTCAATTATGAGTCTCGGGCTATTGCTGTTGTCGCACCCGGAGTTTTTGCGCTAGCGCGCTTGGTGAGACTTCATCCTCCAACATACTGTCGAAAGTAACGCGGGCTTAGGCCGGTAAGGATCTCATAGGCGATTGTACCCGTCTCCTGCGCCAATGCATCGATTGGATGACGGTCGTTGATTAGATCGACCAATGAGCCGGAGCCCAATGTGTTTTCCGGAAGCTTCGATACATCGAGGGTGATGGTATCCATCGAGACGGTTCCAACCAACTGAAGCGGCGTATCGCCCACGTAGGCCACCGCGGTATTGCTTGCAGCGCGAAGATAGCCATCCGCATAGCCAACCGCGACCGTTGCGATGCGTCGCGTCGAAGGCGCCCTCCAAGTCGATCCATAGCCGACTCCCACACCCGCATCGATAGTTCTGACTTGAATGACTTTGGCTTGCAGGCGCACCACCTGCTTCATAGGATTCGGCTCACCCACACTGGGCGCGATGCCATATAACGCGGCTCCGGGTCTGACCAAGTCGAAGTGATAGTCGCTACCCAGAAAGACGCCTGAGGAATTACAAAGACTTGCCGGCGTCGACGGAAGGGCTTTTCGTATCTCCAGGAATCGAACGAGTTGTTGCCGATTGAAGGGATTGTTCTTCTGCTCCGAGGATGCAAAGTGGCTCATCAAATAGCGCAAATCGACGCCGTCGAGGCGAGTCGGATCGGCGGTCAGAATGGCGAGTTCCTGTGAAGAAAGTCCCAGTCTCGACATGCCTGTGTCCACTTGTATCGCAGCCGGCAGTCGTTTGCCTAGCTTACGCGCTAGAGCCGTCCAGGCGTCCAGTTGTGAGAGGCTAACCAGCACGGGGACCAGCTTATGGGCGGCCAAGTCTTCTTCTGTGCCTGGAAGGCAACCGTGCAGCACGTATAGCGTGACGTCGGGAGGTAGTTGCGGTCGGAGGAGAAGCGCTTCATGGGTAAAGGCGACGAAGAAGTGTTTGCATCCAGCGGCGGCCAGTGCGATGGCGACTTGCGCCGCGCCCAGTCCATAGGCGTCAGCTTTAATCACCGCCGAACAAATGGCCGGATGGGCGAGATCTCTCAACGTGCGCCAATTGGCGCAAATGGCGTCGAGGTCGATGGTCAGCAAGGCGCCGGCATTTTCACGTGTAAGCATCGCTTTAATCAGCCACGATAATAACGTTGCGGGACGAGCGGCGTCTTCACCACTTCGACTAGCGTGGGCTTCCCGCGTACTACCGCAGCGAGTTTCGTTCCCACTGACGACATTGACGTTTCGACGTATCCCATCGCGACAGGCGCATTGAGCGTCGGGCCGAAGCCGCCGCTCGTGACCTTGCCCACGACGCGGCCTGCGTCATCAATCAGCTCCGCGCCCTCGCGCACTGGCACACGTTCCTTTGGGGCCAAGCCAACGCGTTTTCTTGTTACGCCTTCTTGCATTTGACGCAGAATAATTTCAGCGCCGGGAAAGCCGCCCGGCCGTGCGCCGTCGGAGCGACGAGCTTTCGATAACGCCCAAGTCAGGCTTGCTTCCACTGGCGTGGTCGTCGTATCGATGTCGTGACCATAGAGGCACAAGCCAGCTTCCAGCCGCAGCGAGTCGCGGGCGCCTAGACCGACAGGCGCGACTTCCGGTTGAGCCAGCAGCAGGCGGGCCAGCGCTTCGGCTTTTTCCGCTGGAACTGAAATTTCATATCCGTCTTCGCCTGTGTAGCCGGATCGGGACACCCAGCATTCGACGCCGGCCAGCATTACCTTTGCGGTGGTCATGAACAGCATCTCCGCGACTTCAGGTGCGAGCCGTCCAAGCGCTGTGCTTGCCTCCGGTCCTTGCAAAGCGAGTAGGGCGCGATCGGTCAATGGTTCTATTTTGCAACGCGAAGATATTTGCGCTTGCATATGCGCGATATCTTGCGCTTTGCAAGCCGCGTTAACGACGACGAAGAGGTGGTCGCCACCGTTGGTGACCATCAGATCATCAAGGATGCCGCCATTGTCGTTGGTGAAGAATGCGTAACGCTGGTGATTAACCCCTAGATCGATGATGTCCACGGGGACTAGTGACTCCAGCGCCGCCGCCGCATTTGCGCCGCTGAGGCGCACTTGACCCATGTGGGAGACATCGAATAGGCCTGCGTTCGCGCGTGTATGGTTGTGCTCTTTGAGGATGCCTGTCGGATACTGAACTGGCATCTCGTAACCGGCGAATGGAACCATTTTTCCACCGAGTTCAAGATGCAATGCATGTAGGGGCGTGCGGGATAGCGTTTGGACGGGTTCGTTCATTTACTGTTCTTTCGGAATGCTGTTCAGCGCTATGTTTCCATCAGTGAAATACAGATTGAACTGGAAATGGAATCACGCCTTTGCTGTGGCGTTATCGAGATTGAGGTCAACCATCAACTCATTGGCCAGCGCTTCGAGCGTATTACGCAATTCGTCTGTCGCAATCGTTGTCGGTACGCGTAGTTTCGCTTTGGCCTGGAACAGATTCTCGCCTGACCACGAACCGCTCACGAGTTCAGTATGCAGCTCTTCAATGCTGACGCCTTGATCGGCCAATGTGCGGGAAATATCGCGCACGATACCGGGCCGATCCTGGCCCACGAGCTCCAAATTTAACAGGCGGCTGGGGACGGCGGTCGATGTGGGATTGCTTTTGGCGACGACAATATCCAGTCCCAGGGATTTGATCTCATTCAGCGCGGCGATCAAGGCGTCTGCTTTGGCGTCTTGGACTTGCAATCGCAAGATGCCCGCGAACTGTCCTGCGAGATTCGCCATCCGGCTTTCCGCCCAATTAGCGCCGTGGGCTGTTGCTTTGTCGGATAGCCAACTGACGAGGCCCGGCCTATCTGGCCCGACAATGGTGACTACAAGCGATGTGGTCATGGCTATTCCTTAAATGCTTTTTTCATAGTCCGATATCGGCGGACAGGCGCATACCAGGTTACGGTCTCCGTAAACATTGTCGATCCGTCCGACGGGCGGCCAGTATTTGGTTGTGCGTAATTGCGCCACGGGGAATACGGCCTGCTCGCGAGAGTAGGGGTGATTCCATTCTCCGGCAAGATGCGCGGCGGTGTGCGGCGCGTTCTTCAGCGGATTGTTTTCGGGGTCGAGCGCGCCGCTTTCGATGGCGGCGATTTCTTCGCGGATTTTGATCATTGCCGCGCAGAAACGATCCAACTCTTCCTTCGACTCGCTTTCCGTCGGTTCAATCATTAACGTGCCTGCCACCGGGAACGACATGGTGGGCGAATGGAAACCGAAATCGATGAGTCGCTTCGCCACGTCGTCCACAGTTACGCCAGTGCTGTCCTTGATAGCGCGCAGATCGACGATGCACTCATGCGCGACCCGACCATTTGTTCCTGTGTAGAGGATGGGGAAATGGGGCGACAGCCGATGCGCGATGTAATTCGCGTTAAGTATGGCGACCTCAGTCGCCGCCTTGAGTCCCTCGCGTCCCATCATTTCAATATAGGCCCACGAAATGGGCAGGATGCTGGCGCTGCCCCAAGGCGCTGCGGTAACGGGACCGACGCCGGCTTTATCCATCATCCGATGGCCTGGGAGGAAAGGCGCTAAATGTGATTTGACGCCAATCGGACCTACGCCTGGGCCGCCGCCGCCGTGGGGAATGCAGAAAGTCTTGTGCAGATTCAGATGCGATACGTCGCCGCCGAATTTGCCTGGCAGGCACAGCCCAACCATGGCGTTCATATTGGCGCCGTCGATATAAACCTGTCCGCCGTGACCGTGGACGATCTCGCAGATTTCCTGCACGGCTTCCTCGAACACGCCGTGGGTCGACGGGTAGGTGATCATGATCGCAGCAAGTTTGGCGCTGTTCTCTGACGCCTTGGCCTTGAGATCAGCGATATCCACGTTGCCTTTTTCGTCGCACTGAACGACGACGACTTGCATGCCGGCCATCTGAGCAGTCGCAGGATTCGTGCCGTGCGCGGAGCTGGGGATCAGGCAAATGTCACGATGGCCCTCGCCGCGGCTTTGATGATAAGCGCGAATCGCCAGCAAACCCGCATACTCGCCTTGGGAGCCGGCGTTGGGTTGTAACGACACTGCGTCGTAGCCGGTGCAAGCGCAGAGCATCTTCTCCAAATCGGCGATAAGTTGTTGGTAACCCTGCGCCTGCTCCAGCGGCGCGAACGGATGAATGCCGCCGAATTCTTTCCAGGTGACGGGGATCATTTCCGTGGTCGCATTGAGCTTCATGGTGCAGGAGCCTAGTGGAATCATAGTACGGTCCAGCGCCAGATCCTTGTCCGCGAGATTACGCAGGTAGCGAAGCATCTGGGTTTCAGAGTGATGGCTGTTGAAAACCGGATGCGTCAGAAATGCGGACGTTCGTGCGATGTTTGCGGGGATGTGATCGGGCGCTATTGCTTCCACCGTGGCGAACGTTGGAATCTGGTCTCCGGGTCGAGCGAATACCGCCCATAGCGCTTCTACGTCTTCGCGCGTTGTCGTTTCATCGAGTGAGATGCCGATCGTGGTCTTGTCGATAATGCGAAGGTTGATCGCACGGCTCTCCGCAGTCTTGCGCACCGACTCGACGTTCTCGCCAACGGTGACGGTGATAGTGTCGAAGAACGTTTTGACAGGCGCGTCATAACCCAGCTTTGACAGGCCGTGCGCCAAGGTCGCGGTCAGACGATGTACGCGTTGAGCAATCGTTCTTAGACCCTGCGGGCCATGATAGGCGGCGTACATGCTGGCGATGTTCGCGAGCAGGACTTGCGCCGTGCAGATATTGCTGGTGGCTTTTTCCCGACGAATATGCTGTTCGCGGGTTTGGATGGCCAAGCGGTAGGCCTTTTCGCCATGACTGTCGATCGATACGCCGACAATACGTCCAGGCATGACTCGCTTGTAGGCGTCTTTTGTCGCAAAGTAAGCCGCATGCGGGCCGCCATATCCCAATGGCACGCCAAAGCGCTGGGCGGAGCCGATCGCAACGTCGGCGTCAAATTCGCCGGGCGGCGTCAGCAGAGTAAGCGCGAGCAGATCGGCGGCGACGACCGCCAATGCGCCTTTGGCGTGGGCATCCGCAACGACGTTTGCATAGTCACGGATCTCGCCGGTGGTTGCCGGATATTGCAACAACACGCCGAAATAATCCGCCTCCTTCAACTGGCCCTGGTTGCCGACAACCACCTTGATGTCGATCGGCGCCGCGCGCGTGCGAATGACGTCGATGGTTTGCGGATGACAATCTTCCGAGATGAAGAATATGTCGCTTTTACTCTTCGCCAGCCGTCGGCAAAACGTCATTGCCTCGGCCGCCGCAGTGGCCTCATCAAGGAGTGACGCATTGGCGATTTCCATGCCAGTCAGGTCAGTCACCATGGTTTGGAAATTAAGCAGCGCCTCCAGGCGTCCTTGCGATATTTCCGGTTGATAGGGGGTGTAGGCCGTATACCAAGCGGGGTTTTCCAGCAGATTGCGCAGGATGACGGGCGGTGTGTGGCAGTTGTAATAACCCATCCCGATATAGGACTTGAAAACTTGGTTCTTGTTCGCGATCTGGCGCAATGCGTCAAGGGTCCGGGCTTCGCTACGCGCTTGGGGAAGCGCCAGGGCTTCTCGCGAAAGAATGGTTGCGGGCACAACGTTCTTGATCAGGGCGTTCATGGAATCGAATCCGAGCGCTTGGAGCATGGCGGAAACTTCCATTTCATTGGGGCCAATGTGGCGAGCGATGAAATCGTCGTTTTTTTCCAAGGCGGCAAATGGGCGTTTTTGACTGGAGGCGGCGGTGTTCATATCTGGATGGGATGACTGTATTAAGGACGTGCAAAAGTAGGGACAGGAGTTTACCTTAGGACGCCGAGAAAGGGCGCCTTGGTCATTTTGCTTATATGCCTAGACCGAGGTTGGCTTGCCATAGTTTTATCGACTCGTCTACAAATTATGGCTGGCGTGACCATTGACACTCAAATTTAAGAGAAATAGGGCTTACGTAAAAGCGTCCCAGCAAGGCGCGCCGACGCAGACAGTACGAACTGTACGGCAAGGAGACGCAACGCGGCTGGGGCGCTTTTACGTAAGTCCTACGAAAAAAAGCGTTAAAAACTCTTTAAGACAGGCGCCCTTTTCCTTTATGCTCTCCTCGGACGCCTCGTCACTTCTCCCGCGCGGCCGGATTTTTAGGCTGATTCGTTACGAATTGTCGTAGGCGCTTTAAAGATAGCGAGCCGCCAAGCTCTGCTACATTCCTCGGAGATTTGGGTATCTCATGCATTGGTTACATTCACTTCAACAGGGGATGGGGTTAAGAAGTCGCTGTATCGCCACGGTGGCGTCGATCATTTGTGGTTTAACCCCTTCAGTCTATGCAAGCACCGAGAGCGCCGCTGAGCCAGTGGTTGATTGGTGTAAAGAGTTGCTTCCTCGATTACCAGGCGTTTCAAAGCCGATTTGCAAAAGTAGCTTGTTGACGCCTTCCGGCGTCGTATCGAGGAAGGGTTTTCCGATTTTGGTCCGTGAGATTGTTCCGGCCGCTGTAGAGGGCGGTGAGAGCGATAAAGAGCCTATTCGCATTCTGCTTCTCGGCGGTGTTCATGGAGATGAATTGACCTCTTCAGCCATCGTGTTCCGATGGTTGAAGTGGATAAATGGTCCCATGGCGCGAGGGTTCCATTGGAAAATCGCGCCTGTCATTAATCCGGATGGTTTGCTGGCTTCGACGCCAACACGGGTCAATGCTCACGGTGTCGACTTGAACCGGAATTTTCCGATGCCCGATTGGTTGCATGAGGCATCCAATTATTGGGTGAAAGTCACTAACAGCGATCCGCGTCGTTTTCCCGGACCGGCGCCGCTTTCAGAGCCGGAGACTCAATGGGTCAATGACGAGATCGCTCGGTTTCGACCCAATGTCATTATTTCCATTCATGCTCCCTTTGGATTGCTGGATTACGATGGTCCGGCGAAGCCGCCACGGCGATTCGGTCGCCTGTGGTTTAACCGCCTTGGGGTGTATCCGGGATCATTGGGGAACTATAGCGGTTCGCAGATGAACGTTCCCGTTATCACCATCGAACTACCCCATGCGATGGTTCTACCTTCCGATCCAGAAGTGTTGCGTATTTGGCAGGACATGCTGAGTTGGATCAGGCGTAATGTTCCGAAGCAACCTTCCGCGCCGCCGCCGGTTCCCGATGCGATCCAGGCGGAGCCGTCTTCTGCATCCCTAGTGCCTACTACGATGGAGCAGTAGGGGGAGAAAAGTGGGCGTGTACGAGTCGGCGTCGCGGGCGGGGAACATGTTTCCCGCGCCGCGGCGCGGTTCGGGTGTGCAAACGTAAACGGGCCCTGGCAGGGCGCCAGGAACCGGAAATCCCCTGCAGTAACTTTCAACGGGTTTCTAACGCCAACTTGAAAGATCTAGATACGGTTTGAAACGATCTTTAACCTGTTTCAACTCGTTTTCAACCCATGTCACGAGTTCATGTCGTTCCGCATAAGCCGCGTTACGGGCTTCGTCCGAGGGGGTTCTGGACAGCGTGTATTCCGCTGTTCCGAGTTTGATGCCTTTTAATTTCGCTTCTTCCAAGAACTGAGCTATTTCATTCCCGAAAAGAAACTTCGCGTTCGCGGTGCTATTGCAAAAATTAAAAATATCCGTTGTGGTTATCGGATTCTTCTGCACTAATTCTGAAAGAAATTTCCATGTCGCGACGAAAACATCGTGCCGTTTTTCAAAAAGTTCGAGTTTGAATCGGGCTTCAGTAACCGTCGAATGTCTATACGCGATCCAAACTGCAATGGATCCAATGATAAGGGCGATAAACGCCGTGGGAATGCCTCTCAGGATATCCGCTATCCATTCTTCGCACATGACTCGCTCCAGTAGGCTTTCGACGGAGATTCTCAGTCTCGATCGAATAGGTTAAAACGCCGTTTGTTTTATACAGAAAAGGCGTCCATGCATGGACAAGGTGGCAATCTGTCCACTTTAGCCATCAAGGCGGACGCGCTATTGCCGTGTCCGCCCTACTGCCTACTACTCATCACTTGTAGAGCATCCTTCACGTTTTTTGTGAAGGATGCTCCAATAATTTCACCATCGCGAAAGTTTGCGATTGTCGGGTTTAACCTAATAATTTTGCTAATCGATTTGTTAGTACGTCTGCTTCTTCCTTGCCGCTGCCTTTGGTGATCGCGTCCTTGTAGGGCGAGACCAACTCGTGTAAATCGGCCAATGTGCCAGCGCGTTCAAGCTTCAGCGTGAAGAAGAATGATTTGATGCCCAATGAGTTGACCACGGATGAGTTCATGAAATCTTGCGCGAGTCGAAAGCGGGTGAATTCGTCAGCGATAGGGGCTGCTTTACCCGATAGCTCTTCGGGTCTTTCGGCCATGCTCCCGGTCTTAACGATCAGGCCCATCGTTTGTAGTTGTTCAATAAAGTCAGGCGCGGCGCCCACTTTTTGCGCTTCTTCCCTTAGCACGAACAGTGGCACTTGCCCGTCAACTAAAATTAGCATCGTTCGCACACGCGGCGAGAGCTTCATTTTCCGGTTGCTTACTTCTTCCAAGCCAAGCTGAGATTTGCTGTAGATATCCCCTGCGCTCATGATCCTCTCTCCTTTTGTGAAATGCACTGAAACCAGTTTTCCTAAAGTAGGCAAGATGTCGCGTGTGTCTAACAGCCGGTTAGCCAATACTTCTTTATTTGGCTTGGGTGACTCCTTCATTCCGGCCAAAATCCAACAGTTTCAGCGATCCTACCTAACTGTTTATCGGCGCTTTACTTTAACCGCACGACCTGGAGAGCCCCCTGCAGGATTACTAGCATTACGCATGCCAAGGGGATGGAGACTGCTAAGCTATTATTTCATTTATTTTTTATTTTTTTAAGCGGGAATGTTGAAAGCGTCGCCTTACACATCTGCAAGAAACGGGATATTTCAAGCGTGCATTCATGGAACAGAAAACACTAGGAGCAGAATTATCAGCTGACGATTCTAGATTCCGGCGGTGTTTTGGTATGTCTTGCCGTTCCGCAAAAGGGTGGGCTTATGCATTTCGCAGTCCGGCATGGTCCTAACGGAGGCCTT
>DATLHW010000214.1:0-10617 GCA_035539675.1 Burkholderiales bacterium
TCCCTATAACGTTCCGGAATTAGAAACTCGATAGGTTGACCGATCAATTCCGATAGGGAGTAACCAAACAGCTTTTCCACCTGCTTGTTGGCCAACTCGATGTGATCGCCATCTTCGGTAACTACCAGCAGCGCATCAGGAGATATTTCAAATAGCGCTTTAAAGAGCATAGCCGCCCTCATAAAACTGGGTTATACGGCAAGTTTTCCTTCCCCGGGCTCCATATGGCTGAATTTCTCATCGTCACTTCGTAGCTCTCACTTCAAAGCGTTGAATGCGCCGCACCGACATGCGTCCGCTCATGCGTGGTTTGGCACATGGCGCAGCGCTTTGCTGTCGGATAGGAAACAAGTCTTGCATAATCGATGTCCGCACCGCAGTCGATGCAAACACCATACGTGCGGTTCGCCACACGCCCTCTCGCCGCCTCGATATCGGACAGCTCCCCCAGGTAATGTCCGATGACTGCGTTCTCGACATCCGTCAGCACGTCGGCGACGGCCTCGTCACCTTCGTCTGCGACTGATCCAGCCAAATCGGCATAGTGCTGGTCGGCTGTCTCTTCATACTCTTCCTTGATCGCCTTCCGAAGCCACGCTTCCTGTCGATCAAGCTGTTCATTAAGGGATCCTAATTGTTGCGCAGTCAAAATCGCCATGTCATCCTCCATCGAATTTAGCCCATATACCGTGTACGGAAAATATTACGATCGCATTGCGTCCACACTACGGATATAGGTCAATCCACCCGCTCTATCGTCACCGCCGTGACTTTATATTCCGGCGTCTTGGCGACACTGTCCCGATAAGACGACGTAAGTTGATTCACATACAACGACGGATCATGAAATGTCGTGAATAATTCTCCTTCCCGCATCCGCTCGCTGATTCGGACCGGCAAGATGGCTGCTCCGTACCGACTCCTTACCTTGACCCGCGCTCCATCCTTCAAATGTAGCCGCTCGGCGTCGGCGGGCGCGATATCAAGAAAGTCGCTGGCTTGCAAAACGAGGTTGTCTGTTCGATACGTCATGGTCCCGGCATTGAAGTGATACAACGTGCGGCCTGTGTTGAGTAGCCAGGGAAACGCGTCGTCGCATTGTTCCTGCGTCGGCCGAAAATCAATTCGCCGCAATGCCGCTTGCTTCGCAGTGGCGAAACTGTCCGTGTGCAACACTGGTGTGCCAGGATGATCTTCAGCGGCACATGGCCAATGCAAACTTTCCTTTTCCAAACGCGCATAACTCAAACCTGCGCCCTTTGGCCACACACGCCGCACCTCGTTCCAGATCGCCTCGGCATCGGAAAAAGCAAACAAAGCGTTCTTCCCCATCCGTTCGGCCAGCGCACAAATAATCCGCCAGTCCGGCCACGCCTCCCCGATCGGCTCGATCACCTTGCGTACCCGTTGCACGCGTCGGTCGGAGTTCATAAACGTGCCATCTTTCTCGAACACGGAGGCTGCCGGCAAAAAAACATCGCCAAACGCTTTAGCTGTTTCATTGAGAAACAAATCCTGCACAATCACCAAGTCGAGCTGGGAAAGCGCTTCCTTCGTTCGGTTAAGATCGGACAGCGTAAGATAGAAATCGTAGCCGATCGACCACATCGCTTTTAGCCTACCAGCGGCGGCCGCATCCACCATATCAAGCAGCGTCAGACCTCGCGTGGTTGGAATATCGCATCCCCATATGCGTTCGAACAACGCGCGCGCTTCATCGAGGGGCTGCGCGCCGGTTAAAGTTGTCGGCTCACAACCCATTTGCGCCGACCCTTGCACGTTGTTCTGGCCGCGCAACGGATTGATGCCGCTTCCCGGCTTGCCCAGATTGCCGGTCAGCAAGGCGAGATTGATCAGCGTCATCACCCCTTCCGAACCTTGGGTGTGTTCAGTCAGACCCAATCCATGAAAGCACATCGCTGGCTTCGCGGTCGCATAGAGCCGGGCTGCATCGCGTATCCGTTCAGCGGATACGCCACAAGCATTCGCCACCGCTTCGGGGCGATACTTCATGACGAAGTCACGATAGGCGCTGAAATCAGTTACCCGCTTAGCGATGAAAGCGCAGTCTTCCAGTTCTTCTTCAAGGATGGCGCAAGCCATGGCATTGAATAGTTGCACGTTGTGCCCCGGTATGACGGGAAGATACAAATCGGCACAGCGGACCAGCTCGGTGCGGCGCGGATCGACAACAATAAGCTTGGCGCCGGCCAGCACTGCCTGCTTGATCCGCGCGCCGACGATGGGATGATTTTCCGTGGGGTTGCATCCGCAGAGCATGATGGTCGCGGCTCGCTCGATGTCATCGAATGAATTGGTGGCGGCGCCCGTGCCCAACATGCGCTTTAACGCAACCGCTGAAGGTTGATGGCACACACGCGCGCAGCAATCGACGTTGTTCGTGCCAAGCACTGTGCGAGCGAATTTCTGCGCCAGATAGTTTTCTTCATTCGTGGCGCGAGCCGACCCCAGTACACCGATCGCATCCGGTCCGTGGCGCTGCTGAATTTCGCTAAGACGCTCCGCGGTGAACGCCAACGCCGTATCCCAATCGACCTCACGCCATTCGCCGTTCTTCCGAATCATTGGGCGGGTAATGCGATCGGGCGCCGACGCAAATTCAAACGCGTAACGCCCTTTCGCGCATAGATGGCCGCGGTTGACAGCAGCATCGAGCACGGGCCGGATTTCGACAATCTTTCCTTCCCGTTCGCCGACTTTCATCTGGCACCCCGTGCCGCAATAGACGCAGGTAGTCTCGGTCCAGCGCTGCGCTTCGCCATGGCGCACAACGCTCTTGTCCGACAATGCGCCGCTTGGACAGGTATCAACGCAAGCGCCGCAACTGACGCACTCGCTCGTCAATAGATTCACACCCGTCTGAGGGCGAATGTGCGTCGCCTCGCCCCGCTGATACACCTGCCAGACGAATTGCCCCTGCACTTCTTCGCAAATACGCACGCAGCGATAGCAATAGATGCAACGGGACATATCGACGGCAATATAGGGATTGCTCGCATCGCACCAGTTGTCTTTGGCAGGCAAGCTCCGCGCAGCAACGCCATATTCGCGCAAATAACGATGGAAGGGCCGCCAGGGCTCCGCATCCACCGCATCGGCCGGATAACGAGCCGCGAGCAGTGTCAGGTTGGTTTTTCGTAGCGCATGCAATCGATCGCTCCACGAACGAATAACCATCCCATCGGCGATTTTATTGTCGCAGGCGGAAACCGGATGCGACTTCCCATCGACTTCAACGATGCAAAGCCGGCAACCGCCATAGGGTTTCAACCGCTCGTCATGGCAAAGATGAGGGACATCCACATGAATTTGAGAAAGCGCTTTGAAGATCGTCAGTCCCTCGGGAAACTCATGCGCTTGCCCATCGATGGTCACTTTAAGCATCTCGCCAATTCCTCGCCGTAATAATCAATCACGCTCTTCGAGAATTCCCCCAAACCCCGCCCGTGACCGCAAAAACTTGTTTCTTTCAATGCTTCGACAATTTCATGAAAATAACTGCTGTCGGACTCTCCTCCCTTTTCGCCGCGATTGCGCGCCGCGAACATTCGAGCGATGGCCGGGCTTCCCAAATGACATGGGGTACATTTTCCACAGGACTCGTAAGCGCCGAAGCGGAAAACTTGCTCGATTAAATCGGCGATCGAAGTGTGCTCGTTGAACGCAATAACGCCGCCATGCCCGACTGACGCTCCAATGGCGGCCATCTCTTCAAAGCCGAGTCGGGTATCAAGTAGTTGCGGCGGTACGACCCCAGCGAGCGGTCCGCCAACGATAAGTCCCTTTAGTGTTCCCGTTGTCAATCCGCCACCGATGTCCTCGACGATCTCCCGCAACGAGATGCCGAGCTCCACTTCATAGAGGCCCGGTCGCCGAAACAACGAATTTAGCGAAATGAGCTTGGCGCCCCGGCTATTGGAGAATCCGAGATCTCGATATTGATCCGCGCCATGCGTAAGCAGCCACGGCACGTTCGCCAACGTTTCGACGTTATTCATGAGCGTCGGCTTCCCGTATAAGCCGCTGGAGGAAATCCACGGGGGACGCCCTCTAACTTCAGCGCGGTTCCCTTCGATAGAGTTAAGCAAAGCGGTTTCCTCGCCGCAGACATAGCTGCCTTGTCCAAGCACGATTTCCATGTCGAATTCGAAGTTTGCGCCGAGGATACGGTTGCCAAGGAGATTGGCATGTCTGGCGGATTGAAGCGCCGCTTTGAGAATCGCTAGCGCGTCTGTGTACTCTTTGCGCAGGTAAATGAACCCACGTCGCGCGCCAACGGCATACGCGGCGATGGTCGTTGCCTCGATTATCCGAAAAGGATCGTCTTCCAACAGAAGTCGATCACTGAATGCGCCAGGGTCGCCTTCATCGGCGTTCACGACAACGAACTTTTCGGCAGCGCATTCCGCCTGAACCGCAGCCCATTTTCGTCCTGTGGGGAACCCGGCGCCGCCTCGTCCTCGCAAACTGGAGTCCGCAACGTTTTTGACCACTGCCTCAGGTGTTTTCGCCAATGCTGCTGCTAGTCCGGAGTAGCCACCTCGCGCCTGATACTGCGCAAGTTCACGTACTCCACCGGCGAGCGCATGAGTGAGCAACACCGTCTTACGCGCCCGGCTTTCCATATGTGGACGCGCCTTATCATCATTGCTCGAAGGACCGCAGTAACATTTACCCAAGCAATAGATACGCGGTTCCCGCTCAACAGCGGCAATCCAACGAGCCATGTTCTGCTGCCGCGCGACGAAGCAAGCAAGGCCTTGGCAAAGCGCCTGCTGCAAGGGCTCAGATCGGAGATGATAGTACGAGGCAGCCGGCTCGTGCCGGCGGAAGTCAGAGTTCATGCGCTATTTCAGTCGTATCTAGAACAATTCGCACAAAAATAACACGCTTCCCAACAGTGATATTTGACAACCGTCAAGCAACTCTAAGAAAAGTATAGTTGCGATTCTGCACTACGTTTGATTGTTAGAGCCGTAGCGAGTGAACAATGCAAACCTGGTATACCTGATGCTTTCCGTACAAGCAGGCTAAGGCGCAATGTTCTCCGGTCTGAAAAGCAGACAAGGAAAGAAAGAACGCCGAGCAGGTCCAATTGTTGTCGCACCGGACATCCAAAAATCCGATTTTCCTTTGACCTGGATCAAACCCTGTAACGCTCTTAGGCGATTTCCGAAAATAAACGTGCCAATAAAATCGATGGATTTCTTCGTCTGGCTAGGCGCGAGGAGGCGTCATAGTGAACTATGGCAACGACGAGCAACAACGCCAGACGAAGAAAGACGCGATTTGATTGGTATGTTTATTATCGGAAATCGCCTTAGCCCGGAGATTTCATAAATTCGCGAGATGATCGCGCCGGATTTTGATTCCCGAATTCTCATTCGTAGCGGAATTTTGTGAAGGAGCGGCGTAGTTATTCATACGCCCGACGGAACAAAATTTTCCTACGGATCAAAAGACCAGCGAGGGCTCGCGCAATTTATGAAATGTCCGGGTTAGGATCATCCTATAGTCATATTGGTTTAAATTGATCTCTAATTAAAAGGGATGACTACACGAACAGTGTGGATAAGTACTTGAGCAAAAGTTTTCCAGCAAGGCGCGTCGACGCAGACAGTACACAGTTAGTACGGCAAGGAGACGCAACGCCGCTGGAAGACTTTTGCTCAAGTACTTACCGGGATGGATACGACCTGGACGCTTGGCTTCTGACGGACTTGCGTCCGCAGTCATCGCAGCGCACGTTAACGAATTTTCTGCAGGGTAGAACGAACCATGAGCTACAAAACAATACTGGTGCATGTCGATAATAGTAAACAGTGCGCCGCGCGCATTGACCTAGCAGCGCGACTTGCGGATGAATTCGAAGCGCATTTAACAGGACTTTATGTCAGTTATATCGCCAAACTTCGCGACTACCCTTTTGAAGGAAGCTTGGCGCCCATCGCCAGTACAATGTTGCATGACGCGGACGTTTACGAAAAAAAGGCGGCGACACTATTTGACGAAAGAATTCAATGCGCTGGTCTTAGCAAGACTGAATGGCGTCGCGCCGACGGATACGTCGAAGATGCGATTCAATTGAACGCCCGTTATGCTGATCTTGTGGTTGTCGGTCAACCGGATTTCGGCGAAAGCGCCCTTGCTACGCCGCTCGATTTTCCGGCATTGCTCGCGCTTGCGATTCCCCGTCCCATTCTCGTTGTTCCCAACGCCGGCACATTTACCCGCATTGGCCATAACGTTCTCGTTGCATGGAACGGCAGCGGTGAGGCCACTCGCGCCGTCACCAATGCCCTGCCATTGCTCAGGCGGGCTGAGAAAGTGACCGTATTGGCGGTAAACCCTGTTCACGGAAAGACAACGCACGGGGAGATTCCTTGCGCCGATATAGCCCTTTACTTAGCGCGTCATGGCGTCAAAGCAGAAGCTGTTTACGAAGAAAATATCCAAACGGACATTGGAAATTGGCTACTTGCTTGCGCAGCGGACTATGACTCCGATTTGATCGTCCTCGGCGCCTATGGGCATTTTCGCCTTCGTGAGTTGGTATTGGGTGGGGTAACGCAAACGTTGATGCGAAAGATGACGGTCCCTTTGTTGTTATCCCACTAATGCCGGTATAACAGGTTCGCCGAGCTTTAAACATTGGCTGATGGTGAACGTATCGACATTTTCCACCTCGATACTCGAGATGAAAATCCACCATCTCACAACCGTCGAATTGTTCAAGACACTGCAAAGCGCAGATGCAGGCCTGACATCACCCGAGGCAGCCCGTCGACGAGCCGAATTTGGACCCAACAAGGTGGAAAAGGTCGCGCCCGAATCGTTGCTGCTGCGATTTCTAAAATCGGTCAGCCACTTTTTCGCCGTCATATTGTGGATAGCCGCCGGACTTGCCTTCATTGCCGAAACCTCCGATCCTGGTAAAGGCATGGCGACATTGGGCTACGCTATCATCGGCGTGATTTTCATCAATGGTATGTTCTCCTTCTGGCAGGAATACCGCGCCGAGCAGGCAATCGCCTCGTTGCAAAAACTAATGCCCGATACGGTCGAAGTATCTCGCGATGGCCGTGCTCGCCGCATGTCCGCAGTCGATGTCGTGCCGGGAGACGTAATTTACTTGCATGAAGGCGATTCGGTTCCGGCCGACTGTCGCCTGCTTGAAGCGTTCGGCGTCAAGGTAAACGCAGCCACCATCACGGGTGAATCCTTTCCACAACCGAGGGATAGCTCGCCTTGTCCGGATGAAGATCTGCTCAGCGCACGGAATATTCTGCTCGCAGGAACCACGATGGCCGCCGGAGAGGCGACCGCACTCGTTTTCGCCACCGGTATGCAAACGGAATTCGGTAAGATTGCTCGCCTTGCGCAGACGACCAAAGAAGGCCCATCGCCGCTGCAGCGAGAAATCATCCATTTGAGCCGTTGGGTAGCAATCCTCGCGACTGTGTTGGGTGGAGTCTTTTTCGTCATTGGCCACACCTTGGGACTCTCATTCTGGGCGAATTTCATGTTCGCTATCGGCATCATCGTCGCCAACGTACCGGAAGGCTTGCTGCCCACCGTCTCGCTTGCACTGGCGATGGCGACCCGACGCATGGCGGCAAGAGCCGCATTGGTACGGCACTTGCCAGCAGTGGAAGCACTCGGCGCCACGACCGTGATCTGCACCGACAAGACGGGCACATTGACACAGAATCGCATGACCGTAAGAGAAATTTATCTCGGCCAACGATACGGATCCGCCGACATCTCGCGAGAACTTGCGAATAGCCACAACCGTTTTTTTGAAGCGGCTCTCCTCTGCCATAACCTGAAGGCGCCCGGAGACAGCGAAAACAGTAAGTTGCTGGGTGACCCGTTGGAGGTTGCCTTGGTCACCATGGCGACAGCCGTGATGCCCAACGTCTCGGCCCCTAACCGCGTTGATGAAATCCCCTTCGATGCCGAACGGAAACGACTTTCCACGCTGCATCGCATGCCGCATGGCCTAACCTTGTACACCAAGGGGGCGCTGGAGGTTGTCCTTCCGTTGTGTAGCCATGTGCAAGATGGGACCCAGGTCATCCCCCTCACCCAGGCGCTCGCCGATTCATTTTTGAAAGCCGAGAGTGACATGGCGGCGACGGGTTTACGCGTTCTCGCCATGGCCTATCGCGCTCTGCCTGACGGCTACAGGCAAGAAGAGTTGGAACGCCAACTGATATTAACCGGCCTCGTGGGCGTGATAGACCCGCCCCGCCTTGAGGTTCCCGACGCGATCATAAAATGCAGGGCGGCTGGCATCAAAGTCATCATGGTGACGGGCGACCATCCACAAACCGCGTTGGCGATCGCGCGCAACATTGGATTAGTGCTGTCGCCTCATCCAGTCGTGATTACCGGCCAGGACTTGCGTCGACTCTCGCCCACCCAGCTTCAACTCGCCCTCGATGCGCCGGAAATTCTCTTTGCCCGCGTCGGCGCTGACCAGAAGATGCGGATCGTCGAAACACTCAAACGCAAGAATGAAATCGTCGCAGTCACTGGCGATGGCGTAAACGACTCCCCTGCGCTGAAGGCCGCCGACATCGGTATTGCAATGGGTATAACAGGCACGGACGTTGCGAAGGAATCGGCCGACATGATCTTGCTCGACGACAACTTCGCCAGCATTGTGAGTGCGATCGAAGAAGGCAGAGCCGTGTTCGACAATATTCGCAAGTTTCTCACATATATCCTGACCTCCAACATTCCGGAGATCGTTCCCTACCTCGCGTTTGTATTGTTTCGTATCCCGCTGCCGCTCACGGTCATCCAGATATTAGCCGTGGACTTGGGCACCGATATGTTACCGGCCCTTGGACTCGGCACGGAAAAACCTGAACCTGGCGTAATGCAACGTCCGCCCCGTCCGCGAACTGAACGACTGTTGACGTGGCCGGTCGTGCTGCGCGCTTATCTCTTTCTTGGCGTGATGGAAGCTGCCGCAGCCATGGGAGCGTTTTTCTTCGTGCTGCATCAAGGCGGCTGGCGATACGACGAGTCGCTGTCGGCGAATGCGCCCCTCTATCTTGCCGCTACCACGGCGTGCCTTTCCGCCATCATCGTTATGCAGGTAATAAACGTTTTCCTTTGCCGTAGCGCTACTCGTTCCGTCTTTGTCACGAGTCCGTTCAGCAATCGGCTGATCATCTGGGGAATTATCGTCGAAGTCGCGCTTATTCTGGCGATCGACTACACCCCGTGGGGAAATTTGGTATTCGACACGATGCCCCTCGACGCCAATGTATGGCTATACGTCATTCCCTTTGGCGTAGTGATGCTCTTGTTAGAGGAAGCGCGAAAGTTGCTTGTGCGACGCTTAGGCGATTTCCGGTAATAAACATACCAATAAAATCGATGGATTTCTTCGTCTGGCTAGGGTTGAGCAGGGGTTTCGAGCAGCATGCTGCGAGCCTGCGAAACGGTCTGCGCATGCAAGCGCAGACGCGCCCTGCAAGGGAGAGGAGGCGTCAGAGTGAACTATGGCGCCGACGAGCAACAACGCCAGACGGAGAAAGACGCGATTTGATTGGTATGTTTATTATCGGAAATCGCCTTATGTTCCGCACCTCACGAAATTTGATCTACATCAAAGTCCATTCACTATTACTTGCCATACTGTATTTATGACCATTTGAAGCGGTGGTGGCGCGCCTAAACACATTTGCCATTGTTTAGGACTGTCCTAATCCTCAGGGAAATCACTTTGGACATGCGGCTGGGGAAGCTTATTCAGAGGCAACATAGTATGAAAGCTCTCTATCCTATTTATGCCATCTGAAAGAAACATGCCATGTACAAACACATTCTTCTTCCTACTGACGGTTCTGAACTCTCTGGTCGTTCTACCAATGGAACGCTGGGCAGCAATACCAACGCGGTCCTAATGAACTCGACGATATCGGTTACTGTCTATCGGTGAGATATCGCGTTAACCCTTCAGGTATCACAATGACCGGTGAAACGGATACAGAAATTCAAGCAAAGCTTATTACTGCTTTGCAAGATCCATCCATCTACGAGCTAACGACAGACCGTGTGGAGATGCTTGAAACGCATATTTCCTACGTTTTTCTTGCCGGCGCTTATGCTTATAAGCTCAAGAAAGCGGTTGAGTTGGGCTTTCTGGATTTTCGAACCCTTGCCGCGCGGCGCCACTACTGCGAGGAAGAGCTTCGCTTGAATCGCCGCCTCGCCCCAGCGTTATATCTTGAAGTTGTGCCAATCACCGGTTCCGCGGACCACCCAGCACTCGATGGCGATGGTCAGATCATCGAGTACGCCGTAAAGATGAATCGGTTTTCGCAAGACCAGTTACTCAATCGGCTATTAATGCATCACCAATTGCGGCCAAGACAAATCGATGAATTGGCGCAGGTTGTGGCGGCGTTTCATGCTTCAATCGCCATCGCCTCTGACAATGACTCTTTTGGAACACCAGCAGCTATTCAACAGCCTGCATTAGAAAATTTTAGTCAGATTGCGTCAGAACTTTTCCATCCACAAGATCGCGCCGACTTAGACTTCCTGCGGAACTGGACTGTAGACAATTGTTATTCG
>DATLHW010000215.1:0-3693 GCA_035539675.1 Burkholderiales bacterium
GAGGGTGATGGGGTAGGGGAAAGGTGCTTCGCACTTATTCAAGTCGGCGGAGGCCAAGCGCCTTTGCCGCATTTGTTGGATTGTGGCGTGTAATGACAATGGGATAGCATCAATGTGGCAGTTCGTGTGGCGTTAGGATAGGGCCCATATATGGTGAATTCAAATAAAATCCACGTTAGAGGTCATCAAACATGCAAACTAATAACCTCGTTGAGTTGAACTTCAGCAATAGACTGGAGGTTATCATCAACAACAAAAAGCCTATTATCCTTACTGACCTAACAATGGCGTTTCTTGGCGTGGGACAGCAGTTCGAGCGTTTTATAGAAAACGAAACGACCGAACAGTACAGGGTTGGTGGTGAGCTCTTCATCAAAAACGTACGATCTGGATCAATTATCGTCAGCACGCGTGTAATCAAAGCCCGCGTAGTATGTACATTGATATGAATTGGTCGTTCAGCAGATGAAGAATTTGCTCACGCTTAACATACAGCACAATGCCAGTTGGTTATTGCGCCCTACGAGCTGAGTAGTTACCATTTTTAGAAGATAGACGAGAACGGGAGCTTTCAAACTTGTAATGGTCAATGCGTACCGCAAGGGCGGATAATTTTATTCGCTTTGAAAAGCATACCTTGCGTCGATAAATTTTAGCGGCGCGCGCTTTGCTTGCCGAGCGCATTAATAGTGCTTTGGCTGTCGGGCTCCCTTCACTGCTTTGCAAATATGTCACGGCTATTAATTGGTGAGCAGCTCGCGGGATGAGTACTCCCCGAATGATGAGTTGCTTAGTGGGGAATGTTTCATCAATCTTGAAAAAGAAAGTAATCCATGCCTACTAACCCAGATATCTCAGTAAATATTGATGACTTAAACCTCAAAAAGCTCGGGGAGAACTTTCGGTTGCAAGCTGAGCGATTGGCAACGCAGCAGGAGCGTGAGCGCAAGGAACACGAGGCTCAAAAAGCCAACCTAAATCCGAACTTATATTCTAATGATGGCGAGCGGGTGGCGGTGTTTGCGAATCCGTTAGCGCCTAGGGCCGCCGACACCCTCCCCGAGCGGAGCGCGCGCGATGAAAGACATCATAAGCTTTGCCAACCGCTATTAATCGCTACGAATCGAATGATTGAGGCCCAAACTCAAATGGTTCTTGAGCAAGAGAACCTGTTAAATAGCATAGACAACCGGTTAAAAAAATCGTCGAAAAGCTCCCAATCAGAGGATGCGGAAATATTGGAGTCGGATCATCAAAATGATGAATTGTCGATTGTTTACGAGAAGCAACTATCCTTAAAACAAATTCAAGACAAATTACAGGGAATACCAGCGGAACAGATGGAAAAAGAGTTGGAGACGGGGCTTTTCCATGATCTCGAGGCTACTCTTGAATTTTTAAAATTAAAATTGCTCGATAACAACGGATTGCAGAATCAAAAAACCTATGCGAGTTTCCTCAAAGACTTGCAAACACTTCTTAAGATACAATTGGAGATTCAAAAAACGACACTGCAGGCTGCGCAAAGACAAAATTCAGTAGGAATAGCAGTATTAGATTCCTTGTTAGATCGTTCAGATGATTCAATAGCGCTACGGGAAATACAGGAACGCCAGCAAATGGTGGCGGGACAACAGCGTCAAATGGAATTGATACAACAGCAGCAATTATCGCCGAAATTCGTCAATATAATTTTAGCCTCTGTGACCAATGAAGAGGCCAACGGGACGTTAAGCGCCGCAGCCATTGCAAATATTCCTGGGCAACTTACTCGTCTTGTTATGGGCAACAAAAATTCGTTCAGCGATGCTTTGCCTCCTGGCTACAAGGACCCCTTACAGTACTCAACCCCCTGCCACTTGCTCGTGCTTTATGATGATCACTCGGCTGGCGTCACTTACTGCACTGTCGAAAAAGGAGGGGCTATCACCATTCTGCCAATAGATCGCCAGACTCTGAGAGACAAGAAAATCGGCCTTACGTTTGGCGATAAATTTAAATTTGAACTAAAGAAAAATGAAGCAGGATCCAGCATTGAGGTGACAAAACCCACAACTGGCTTCGCGGGAATTAAGTGGGGACGGTAGCTCAAACGATAACTAAAAGGAAAAAGAGGATGCAGCTATAGGTTGCAAAACTCGTAGTGCTTCCAGCGGGTGTGACCGCTGTGTAATGTCCTTGGTCAAGCTGGCATTGGAATGCCGTACCGATTTATTTTGCGCCAGAACTGATCCCATCGTTGCGGGGTAAGCAGGCGTAGGGTGCAATCGATAGGGCCGATTGCACCCTACAAGACTGGAAAGGTTTGATTGGCTAACGAGCACGTCTATTCGCCTGCTTGCGCGGGATTTTCGGCGGCTCACACATGACGTTGAGGCTGTAGAATTAGTCGTTTTAGAGCGAAGGAACGAAGCCGCATCGGTGATGCGACTCATCTCGATAATAAATTCTGCGCTTTCGTTTCAATTGGACATTCGGAATCGAATGGCGTCGACCTTTAAGCGATTGCTTGCTCTCATCCGCCCGGTCTTCAATGCGCATACCCGTAATGCGCCAGCTTCTCGATGTTATGCACCAGGCAATACAACTTCCATTGCGTATCGACCTTGGCTCGGCCCCGGAGCGTAAAGCGGTTCAGCCGCTTGTTATGCCGCAAATTGCCGAACACCGGCTCCACCGTCGCGAAGCGCTCGCCATAACGACGGCGCCCGTCGTCGCTGTCGATGCGCTGCTTCATCGCCGCCGTGTACGGCTTCGGCTCCGGCAGATCTTTTATTCTTCCCTGGAAGAACGCCACCTGCCGCGTCTTGGTTCGCGCCGGATGCGACAAGCAACGGTCGCGATGCGAACACGGCAAACAGTCGCGTTGCGCGCCCTGGAATTTCACGGCGGCGTAGCCGTTGATGACGCAGCGGCTGCCGTTCCGATACAGCTGTTTGCCCGCCGGGCAGACGCAGGTTTGCGTTGTCGCATCATAGACAAAGTCCGCCGGCTGGTAGCGCTTCGGCTTGCCTTGCTTGGATGATTTGTTGTGCAAGGGGTTGGATTTCGCTTTATGTTTTGATTGCGCGGCGAAGCGCTCGTCGCGCTTGCGCATCGCATCGATCACAGGCGTCAACAACGCCTGCTCGCCGCCGCTGCCGTGCGCCTGCGCTTCGACGATGATCTGATGTTGACGATCGACCGCCGCCATTCCCGTATAGCCTTGCATGACGCCTTTGCCGGTCGCCATTTTCGCGCTCTCATTGTCGGTCCGATTGCTTTTGACGATGGCCCCGCTGACGCCGCGACACTCCTTCGGATGTTTCGCCAGCCATTGCCGAATCTCGGCGGCGTCGCGCTGCAGCCGCTCGATGCGCCGCGCGTCCTTCTCCGCCAAGTCCGGCTCCTGTTCTCGCGCGTCGTCGGCGCGATGACGCGCCAGCATCTTCTGCGCAGTGGCCTCCAGTTTCGCCGCCTGCCGCTGGAAGTCCGCGCGCGTTCCGCTTCTCGCTTTCGACGCGTTGCTCGGCAATTTCACGCCGTCGATGGCGAACATCTCGCGACCGATCAAGCCTTGCGCGTCGCAGATGAACAGCACTTGCGCGAACACGTTGGCGATGTCCTTGTCGAGCGTGCGGATGAAGCCGGCGATGGTCGTGAAATGCGGCCCCTGATCGCCGCACAACGCGACGAAAGTCACGTGTTCTCGGC
>DATLHW010000216.1:0-8593 GCA_035539675.1 Burkholderiales bacterium
CCGCCAACAGCACGATGCCGCTCGCGAAAAGGTAAAACAGACTTGCGGCAAGGAACTGCTGCGTATCGACCGAGCGGAAGAAGCCCGTATCCGCGAGCAAACTCACGGAAATCGTAATGGTAAAGGCAAGCAACAGCCGATAGCCGTGGAAAACCGAAAGAAGACGCCAGTCTTCCCGTTTCAAACGTGGCGAATAGCTATGATCTGTTTTCAATGGGGTTGGGATCTGCATCGCAAATGGATTGACGCAAGCGAATCGAGTGTGACGCGCCGCTCAGATGAACGCAAGTGGTCTACGAGACGCCGCCGCGCTTGAGCTCCATTTGCGCAACGACATCTCCAGCCAGCTCGTCTTCCATTTCAAAATCAAACATGAATGCGACGGCGGGGCGCAGACGGCACAAGTAGTACGACAAGGCCCGCCAACAAAGCGCACGTTTGATTTAGAGCCTATCCCAATAGGCTCTTAGAAATGGAATTATTTCTCGATGTTGGCGGCGCGCCTATGCTCATCACAGCAGTAAATCTTCTGGTTAGAGGTCACGCTCTCGCTGCGCGGGAGATGCGTGCCGCAATGGCTGCACCGCACCATGTCCTCGGGAGCCTTGATTCGATCCGCGTCGTCTTTTTTTGACAAACTTCGCACATAACCGCGAATCAGGTAATAAACGACGAATCCAATAAAAAACAACAACAATAGCTTGACCAAGCGAGTGTCTCCAACGGTGTGTATTTAGGATGAGCGAGAAGGCGACGCCTTGAGCAGAGCGCACAACTCAACGTACTCAATAGACTTCTTTCAAAACCGTAGCGAGCGGCCCGAGATCGAGCCGAGAAGCGCAGACGTACGAATAGTACGTGAGCATCGCAGGCTTGATATCGGGCTGCGCAGTAGGTATCGAAAGAAGTCGAATAGATTGTTCAGACGGCCCCTAATAAATAACAGTTTCTGGAACGCGAATCCAGGGTAAAGCTTTCATCATTGCGTGTCGATAATCCAGGCGATCTCGCAAATTTGCCAAAATTACATGGCGCCGCATCGAGGACAGCCTTTCAAATATCTAAATAATCAGCGGGTTGTTCTGCTAGGCAAAGTTGGCACGGCTAATGCTCGGTATTTGAGTGAGAGCGCCCGCATCAAATCACATGAGGCAGACGCCCAACTTCAGTATGAGCAGGGAGGTACGGCCATGACTGCATCCAATTCAAATATCACGCACTTGCAGACGCCATGTAGGCAAGTCATCACTCGGTCAAGTCACGCTAACAAACGGGCGCCGCACGGTTGCGAATTACGCGACAACCCCGATATTCAAGCAATACTCAAGATCAGCGCTACGCAAGAAGCCGAAAACCGTTGGCCCGGCATCACCATCCTCACTGAAAGACAGCTCGATAACGAACTCGGCGTTGCGGTCTATTTCACCTTTCCCGGTGGAAAGCATATGGCCGTATGGATGTCCGGCGCGGATGAGTTGGGTATCGTTGCCGAAGACAGACCGGGTTGGCGCGCTTTTGTTTCCGCGCAACACATGGAGCGCCACGTGCGCTTATTCGCTACTTTTAATTAATCTTTACGTGACATGCGAAATGATTTGTAAGAAGCTATTACTAGATGAGACGACCTATGACAGGTTGAGGCTAGAAAATCACCAGTGGATAAATTATACGAAGTAATCGTTAATACTATGGAGCGCGACAGGCAAGCGCGCGGTTGTAAAAATTTAAAGCCCCTTCGATTGAACGCGGAGGGGTTTTTTGCTTCTAAACGCATTCAATTAAATTCTCGTCTCGCTGATAATTTTTGTATGCCGCGCGAAGAGTAAATACGTTAGTGATTAATGCTTGCTTTTTAGTGGAGGGAAAGTAAAGTGCAAAGGGTGGACTACTTTTTTTGGTTGTGAATATCTGCCCCGTTCATGCCTACGATTGAGTAGCGTAGAATGAGAATGAAATAGCCGGGTTTAACTTCAAGGAGCAAATTATGACCGGTCTGTTCGAGAGATATCAGGAAGCGTACAAGGCCGCCCAGGAGGATGAGTTAACCCTCAACGACTATCTGGCGCTTTGCAAAACAAACCCCTTGGCCTACGCAACGCCGCACGAGCGCATGCTGAAGGCCATCGGCGAACCTCAGGTAATCGACACACGTCACGATCCACGCCTGTCTCGCATTTACCTCAATCGAGTTATTCGCCGTTACCCAGCGTTCTCCGAGTTCTACGGCATGGAAGATGTCGTGGAAAATATCGTCGCCTATTTCCGACACGGCGCTCAAGGCCTGGAAGAACGCAAACAGGTTTTGTACCTGCTTGGGCCAGTGGGCGGCGGCAAGAGTTCGCTCGCGGAAAAGCTCAAATCATTGATGGAGACATATCCCATCTATGTGCTGAAGGATACGGTGAGTGGCGACCTGTCGCCGGTAAACGAATCGCCATTGGGACTATTCCAGCCGGAGAAATTTGGCGCGCAACTGGAAGAGCGTTATGGCATTCCACGTCGCTATCTGTTTGGCATCGCCAGCCCTTGGGCGCTGAAACGTCTGCGCAGCTTCGGCGGCGACTTGTCCAAATTTTCGGTGGTGCGGATTTATCCATCGGTGTTGAACCAGATGGCCATCACCAAAACGGAACCGGGCGACGAGAACAATCAGGATATCTCCAGCCTCGTCGGCAAAGTGGACATCCGCAAGCTGGATCGTTTTTCACAGGATGACCCGGACGCCTACAGCTATTCAGGCGGCCTGTGTCTCGCAAATCAAGGTCTGCTGGAATTCGTGGAGATGTTCAAGGCGCCGCTTAAGGTGCTCAACCCGCTGCTTACCGCAACCCAGGAAGGCAACTTCAAGGGCACGGAAGGGTTCGGCGCGATTCCGTTCCAAGGCATTATTCTGGCCCACTCGAACGAGTCCGAATGGCATACCTTCCGCAACAATAAGCACAACGAGGCTTTCCTCGATCGCGTCTATCTGATCAAGGTGCCCTACTGCGTGCAAGTTGACGAAGAGGTGAGAATTTACGAGAAGCTGTTGCGCAACAGTTCGCTGGCGCAAGCGCCTTGCGCACCGCATACGCTCAGCATGCTCGCGCAATTCTCGGTTCTGTCCCGATTGAAGGATCCGGAAAACTCGAGCGTCTATTCCAAGATGCGCGTCTACAACGGCGAGAATCTGAAAGACGTGGACACCAAAGCCAAGTCCATACAGGAATATCGCGACTACGGCGGCACCGATGAAGGCATGGCGGGACTTTCCACACGCTGGGCTTATAAAGTGCTATCGGCGACGTTCAACAAGGACCCGGCGGAAATCGCCGCCGATCCCGTGCACCTATTACTGGTGCTGGACGAAAAGCTGAACAAGGAAGACCTGCCGGATGAGCTGAAGCGTAGATATCAGGAGCAAATCAAAGGTTGGCTGATCCCGCGCTTCGCCGAGTTCATCAAGAAGGAAATTCAAACCGCCTATTTGGAGTCGTATAGCGAATACGGCCAGAATCTATTCGATCGCTACGTCACTTATGCGGATCGTTGGGTGCTGGACGAGGACTACCGCGATCCGGATACCGGGGTGCAATTCGACCGCGCGATGCTCAACGGCGAGTTGGAGAAGATAGAGAAACCCGCCGGGATCGCCAATCCCAAAGACTTCCGAAACGAGATCGTCCATTTTGTTTTACGGGCGCGCGCCAATAACAATGGCCGTAACCCGGTATGGACGAGCTATGAAAAGCTCAAGGAAGTCATTGAAGCGAACATGTTCGCCTCGACGGACAACATTCTTCCGGTCATCTCCTTCGGCACCAAGGGCTCCAGCGACGATGAAGAGAAGCATAAGAGCTTCGTCGCGCGCATGGTGGAAAAAGGATACACGGAGCGACAGGTTCGCCGTTTGGTCGATTGGTACAGCCGAGCAAGGAGCCAAAAAGCTTAGAGGTAGCGAATAAATCTACTGCGCGGCCTCCGGCCGCTCGCTACGATTTCTTCACAACCTCGTAGGCTCAACAGCGCTCCTTAAGTCATAAGGGGAAGGCTGGCAAGGAGTGGGGTTTAAAACCTTGCCACCCTTCAGTTTTCAAACGTAGGTCAGGTTGCGACAGCTACCTGACGCATGCGATGGTTGTCAGGTAGCTGTCGCAACCTGACCTACAAGGCGTTCAAGCGCCTGCGATGAAAACTGACAGGTGGTGAGGTTTAAAACCCGAGGGGATGTAACATGACCAAACCTCTGTCAACCATCCTGGCAAAGCGACGGATTGATATTATTAGCGCCCCGATAAATTCGTAGCGCAGGACTAACCGAGAAGGACATATGTCCCAGTTCATTGATCGGCGTGCTGATGCGAAAGGCCGCAGCGCCGTAAACCGCGAGCGCTTCATTCGGCGCTATAAAAAGCACATTAAAAAGGCGGTGGACAAAATGATCTCCGAACGCTCCATTAAGGATATGGCGCGCGAGGGCAAGGTCAACATTCCCACCAAGGATATTTCCGAGCCTAATTTCCGTCACCAACCTGGCCACGGCAATGTGGATCGGGTGTTCCCGGGCAACAAACAGTTTTCCTCAGGCGATCGCATTCCACGCCCTGAAGACGAAGACGGCGAAGGGCAAGGCGGCGAGCAAGGCGGTCAAGGGGACGGCAGCGATTCGTTCCAGTTCGTGCTTTCGCGCGAAGAGTTCATGCGTCTATTCTTTGACGATCTCGAACTACCCCACCTGGTGAAGTCGTATCTTGGCGAAACCAAGCTCTATCGAACCCGACGCGCAGGATTCACGCGATACGGCACGCCCAGTAATCTGTCCATTTTACGGACAATGAAAACGGCGCTTGGCCGGCGCATCGCATTGAACGCCGCCATTGATCGGGAAGAAGAGGACTTGGCGGCGGCTTTGGAAGAGGCCCTCAAAGAACAGGACGAGGCCACCCTCACGGAAATCGGCGAATCAAAAGCCGGTCTTGAGCGACGGCGCAAGGCGATTCATTTTCTTGAATACCTCGACCTGCGCTTCCGCGCCCGTGTGACGGTGCCGGACCCGACCGTCAAGGCAGTCATGTTCTGCTTGATGGATGTTTCCGCCTCCATGACCGAAGACAAAAAGGACCTCGCAAAACGGTTCTTCACCCTCCTCTTCATGTTCCTGACCCGCAAGTACGAAGCCGTTGAAGTCGTCTTTCTTCGCCACACGGACGATGCGGAGGAAGTGGACGAGGAAACGTTCTTCTACGACACGAAGAGCGGCGGGACTGTCGTGCAATCCGCGCTAAAGCTTATGGATGAAGTTATCCAAAAGCGTTATTCCGACGGAACCTGGAACATTTACGGCGCGCAAGCTTCCGACGGAGACGCCTTTGGCCATGACCCGCACGAATCAGCGTCCTATCTAGTAACCCAGTTGCTGCCACGCGTCCGCTACTTCGCCTACATTGAAACGCCCGATAGCGCCGGCGGCAGTCCCAGCTCGTTATGGGCCAGCTATGGCACGGTGGCAAGCGAGCGCTTCGCCATGCGTCAGGTCCACTCACGCGCCGAGATATATCCAGTGTTCGCCGGCTTGTTCCGCAAACACGTGACTCAGTAAGGGCGCGCTCATGAACATGATGAATACCAGTAAATTTATCGGCACGGGTTCGGAATGGACCTTCGATCTACTTGAGAAATTCGATGCGGCGATCAAGCAGCATGCAGAGGGTTATGGTCTTGAAACCTACCCCAATCAGATCGAGGTGATCACCGCGGAGCAAATGCTCGACGCCTATTCCACCACGGGGCTGCCGGTGCGTTACGCTCATTGGTCCTTCGGCAAGGACTTTATCCTCCAGGAACAACGCTACCGGCGGGGTTTCCAGGGATTGGCCTATGAAATCGTCATCAACTCCAACCCCTGTATTGCGTATCTCATGGAAGAGAATACGTTGCCAATGCAGGTGTTGGTGATCGCCCATGCCTGCTATGGCCACAACGGCTTCTTCAAGAACAATTATCTGTTCCAGCAATGGACCCAGGCGAACGCAATTATCGATTACCTGGTGTTCGCCAACACGTTCATTAGCGATTGCGAGGACCGCTACGGCATCGAGGCGGTGGAGGAAACACTGGACTCCTGCCACGCGTTGTCCGACCACGGGGTTTACAAATATAAACGCCCCAATCCGATATCGGCGCGGCGCGAGCAGGAACGCCTGCGTGAACGGATGGCGTTCGCGGAAAAGCATTACAACGAATTGTGGCGCACCTTGCCTACCCAGGCCGATGCGGCGGAGGAAATCATAGGCGACAACTTCCCCAGCGAGCCGGAAGAAAATCTGCTCTATTTTGTCGAAAAATACTCCCCCACGCTAAAGCCCTGGCAACGTGAAATCGTGCGCATCGTCCGCAAGCTGGCGCAGTATTTCTATCCCCAGCGGCAAACCAAGGTGATGAACGAGGGCTACGCCACATTCTGGCATTACACATTGCTAAACACGCTTTACGATCATCGCCAGATCAACGATGCGTTTATGCTGGAGTTTCTGCACTCCCATAGCAGCGTCGTTTATCAACCGTCCTTCGACAGCAAATACTTTTCGGGCATCAACCCGTACGCGTTGGGCTTCGCCATGTTTTCCGACATCCGGCGCATTTGCGAGAAACCCACGGCGGAAGATCGCCAGTGGTTCCCTCAGCTTGCCGGCAGCGATTGGACAAAAGCAATCGACTTCGCAATGCGCAATTACCGGGACGAGTCGTTCATTCTCCAGTACCTGTCGCCCA
Source organism: Burkholderiales bacterium (assembly GCA_035539675.1). GTDB lineage: Bacteria > Pseudomonadota > Gammaproteobacteria > Burkholderiales > DATLHW01 > DATLHW01. The sequence goes on from DATLHW010000216.1 coordinate 6,751, forward strand.
AACTCATACGTGATTTCCGGCTATTCGCGATTGCCGACCACGAGAAGGACGATCATCTCCTGGTGTCGGCGATTCACGATGACTCCGGTTACAAGGAGGTACGGCGATTGCTGGCCGCTCAATATCGGCTCGAGAACGTGATACCCGACATCCAGGTGGTTCACTACAAGCGAGACAAAGACCGCTCACTGGTGCTGCATCATAAAGTGCATCAGGGACGCACATTGGAAGGCACTACGGGCAACGCCGTGATGAAACATATGGCGCGGCTGTGGGGTTTTCCCGTGTTGCTTGAAGAAGTTGGAGCAAGCGGCGAAGCAATTACTTATTTGCGTGCGGAGCCGTAAGCAGTAAAATCCGGGCCGCACAAGGTGTGTGGCCCGCTCTAAATATAAACTTTGGCCCATCCCTGATGACGCTCCTACCAAGGAGTGCACGATAATAGACTTCTTTCGAAACCTACTGCGCAGCCCGAGATCGAGCCTGCGATGCTCAACGTACTATTCGTACGCCTCCGCTTCTCGACTCGATCTCGGGCCGCTCGCTACGGTTTCGAAAGAAGTCTAATAAACCACCCATCCCCTTCCTCTAAGTGCATTTTTTACAAAAAATCACGTAGCGCCCTTTGCAATAACGAACTTTGTGACTTAACCTGAAATTGGAATAACACGTCTGAACAAGGAAAAAAGCTGTCATGGATGAGCAACTCAGAAAAGCTGCACTCGAATATCACGAATTCCCTGTCCCTGGAAAAATAGCCGTAACCCCAACCAAAAGCCTGATCAGCCAACGCGACCTGTCGCTGGCCTACTCGCCTGGCGTGGCCGCAGCGTGCGATGCAATTGTCGCCGACCCAGCCAAGGCCCGCGATTACACCGCTCGCGGCAATCTCGTCGCGGTTATCACCAACGGTACAGCCGTTCTAGGGCTGGGCAATATCGGACCGCTGGCGGGCAAGCCCGTCATGGAAGGCAAAGGCGTCCTGTTCAAGAAATTCGCTGGCATCGATGTGTTCGACATCGAAGTCGACGAGAAAGACCCGGACAAACTGGTAGAGATCATTGCATCCCTACAGCCCACCTTCGGCGGCATCAATCTGGAAGACATCAAAGCGCCCGAGTGCTTTTATGTCGAGAAAAAACTGCGCGAGCGGCTTTCCATTCCGGTATTCCATGACGATCAGCACGGCACCGCAATCATCACCGCCGCCGCGATCCTAAATGGCATGAAGGTCGTCGGCAAGGATTTAAGCCGAGTGAAGCTGGTCTGCTCCGGCGCCGGCGCAGCCGCCATCGCTTGCCTCGACTTGCTGGTGAGCCTCGGCCTCACGTTGGAAAACATTCGGGTTTGCGACAGCAAGGGCGTGCTACATAAGGGCCGCGACATGGACCCATCGAAAACCAAGTACGCCCGCGACACCAGCGCGCGCACTTTGGCGGACGCCATCATCGGCGCGGATGTCTTCCTCGGCCTATCCGGTCCCGGCGTGATGACCGCAGACATGGCGAAGCAGATGGCCTCCAAGCCGCTGATTCTTGCCCTAGCCAATCCGGAGCCGGAAATCCGGCCCGAGCTCGTCAAGGCCGTACGCGACGATGCGCTGATCGCCACTGGACGTTCCGATTACCCGAATCAGGTCAATAACGTCCTGTGCTTCCCGTTCATTTTCCGCGGCGCGTTGGATGTCGGCGCAACCACGATCACCGAGAACATGCAGCTTGCTTGCGTTCGCGCAATCGCTGAATTGGCGCAAGCGGAGCAATCGGCTGAAGTCGCTCAGGCTTATGGCGAAAGCTCGGTCGGCTTTGGCCCCGAGTACCTGATTCCACGTCCATTCGACCCA
>DATLHW010000217.1:0-2037 GCA_035539675.1 Burkholderiales bacterium
TAGCGCGATTGCTGGTTTGTTGGTTCTCGGCTCCATGACGGTTCATGCTCAAGCAGCTGGTAAGGCGGAGCAGGAGAAGTGTTTCGGCGTCGCTAAGGCAGGCAAGAACGATTGCGGCACCTCGAAGCATTCCTGCGCCGGTCAGAGCAAGACCGACAATGATCCGACCGAGTGGAAATCGGTAGCGAAAGGCACCTGCGAAAAGATGGGCGGCAAGCTGGTTTCGGCTGAAGCTAAAAAAGATGGCAAAGGGGGGTACTAATTTAGTTTAGTAAGGTTCCCTCTCCTTCGGTGATTTAAAAGAGAGGGCGGGAGGCGGCGAATAATCTGTCGCATAAGTGAGGTCGCCGCCTCCCATTCCGACGCTCCATCAAACGGAGCGGGGCTGTGTAAGTGCTTGGTGTTGTCGCTTCTTCCCTTTCAAGGTATTTGTATGAGAGAGCCCACGCTTCCCGAACAACGCGCCGGCATCGGACTTCGCGCGCCGCATTATCGCGAGATACTCGATAGCAAACCACCGGTTGGCTGGTTGGAGGCGCATAGCGAAAACTTTTTCGCGGCGGGCGGGCCGATTAAGCAGTTTCTAAAAGAATTTTGTGAGCTTTATCCCATGAGTTTGCATGGGGTAGGGCTGTCATTAGGCTCCACCGATCCGCTTTCGATGGCGCATCTTCAGAAGGTCAAGGCGCTTGCCGATAGCGTCCAACCTGCTTTGATCTCCGAGCATCTTTGCTGGGGCCATGCGGGCGGTCGCCACCTCAACGATCTTTTACCGCTTCCTTACACTGAAGAGGCGTTGGCGCATGTCGTGTCGCGCATCGGTCAAGCGCAGGATTTTCTGGGGCGGCGAATACTTATCGAGAACGTTTCCAGCTATTTGCAGTTCGCTGATTCGACCATTCCCGAGTGGGAGTTTGTGGCGGAAGTCAGCCGTCGCGCCGGGTCAGGCATTCTGCTGGACGTTAACAACATTTACGTCAACAGCGTGAATCATGGCTTCGACCCGGAGGACTACCTTGCGGCGATTCCCGGCGACGCAATCGGCGAAATTCATCTGGCCGGTTTTGATCGGGCCGACGGGTGCTTGATTGACACGCATGGCGCCCGAGTGGCGGAGCCGGTATGGGCGCTTTATCGTAAAGCCGTGCAGCGATTTGGCCCGAAGCCGACTTTGATCGAGTGGGACACAGATATTCCCGAACTGGCTGTGCTGTTGGAGGAGGCGGAAAAGGCGTCGAACATTTTGGCTAGTGCCGTCATGAGCAAGGAAGAGGTCTATGCCCGCGCTTCGTGACCTTCAACTGAATTTTGTCGAGGCGGTATTGTCGGGAAAATTCGATGCGCTTGTTGGAAGTATCCACGCGCTCGGCTCCACGCCCGAACGTCGTCTGGGCATCTATCGCAACAATACGATTAGCAATCTTCGCGGCGCTTTGCGTGAGGTTTATCCAATTATCGAACAACTCGTTGGCGCGGAGTTTTTCAGTGGGGCAGCCAAGGAATTCATCGCGGCGCATCCATCGACAAGCGGCGATTTGAATGACTACGGCGATGGCTTCGCCGATTTTCTGGCGGGCTTTCCTCCAGCGGCGGAGTTGCCCTATTTGCCTGATGTCGCTCGTTTGGAATGGGCGTTCGAACGAGCCTACTACGCGCCAGACCATGCGCCCTTGGAATTGCAGCGACTGGGTGAAGTGTCGCCGGACCATTACGGCGATCTGCGCCTCAAGCTGCATCCGGCCGCTACGCTGATTCAGTCGGATTATCCATTGAGCGCGATCTGGGAATTTCACCAGCCAGGATACGAAGGCGATGGGTTTATCGATCTGAATGCCGGCGGCGCGATGATGCTGGTGACCAGACGCGACATGCGGACGACGATGGAGCCGCTGGATCAAGCCGAGTTCGTCTTTCTTAAACTGCTTCAGGAAAATCAGTCGTTCGTTGTTGCAGTTACAGAGGCGTTGGAGCGGGACCCCGCGTTTCCCTTGCAGGAGCGGTTAGCGGCTCGGGTCATGCAAGGCGATATCGTTGATT
>DATLHW010000218.1:0-4991 GCA_035539675.1 Burkholderiales bacterium
CTTAGCGATTCAGAGTTGGCCCAAATTTCCGCCGAAGCCAGCTTAAAGCAGTATCCCCGTAACAAGGTCATTCTTAGTGAGGGCGAGAAGAGCGATTCGCTTTACGCGATTGTCGCCGGCAAGGTAAAGGTGCTGATTTCAGACGAGGACGGCAAGGAGATTATTCTTGCGATTCTCGGGCCCGGCGAATTTTTTGGGGAAATGTCGTTGATCGACAACCAGCCGCGTTCGGCCACGGTGATTTCGATGGAGTCGTCAAGCTTCAACGTGATTTCTCATGGCGATTTCATGCGTTGCCTGACAGGTAATCCACAGATCGCTCGCACCATATTGCAAACCATGGCGAAGCGCCTGCGCGAGGCTGATAAGAAAATCGAGAGCTTGGCGTTGCTGGACGTTTATGGCCGGGTGGCGCGGACGCTGCTAGAGCTTGCGAAGAAGCAGGACGGCAAGCTTGTGGTGAGCCAGAACTTGTCTCAGCAGGATATTGCGAATATGGTCGGCGCCTCTCGCGAGATGGTGAACCGTATTCTTAAAGACCTTGCCCATGGCGGGTATATCAAGGTTGAGTCGAAACATATCGTGATTAACGAAACGCTTCCGTCTTCTCTGTAAATAAAAATAGAACACGGCAGTCGTATTAATATTTTTGAGGTACGGTTATCGCAAAGAAACCCCAACGCCGAAAATCGCAGAAAACACAGAGAGCACGAGGAAAAACCACTGGTTTTTTCCGTGCTCTCTGTGTTATATGTGCCGTCGGTATAAAAAAGACGTTGATTTTTATGAGCAAACCAATAGTTGCCGCCGTAAGACCCAAAGATCCCCTTTCTCCCAAGTTTTCCCGATTGCTGAAGGAGGCTTGGTGGATAGTCGCATTGGCCTTGGGCGTTTATCTGTCTCTGATCCTATTTTCGTACGATCGCGCCGACCCTGGTTTCTCTCATAGCGGTCCGCACGGAGCCATTCGAAATAGTGGGGGCGAGTTTGGCGCCTGGCTGAGCGATTTCCTGCTTTACCTGTTCGGACTCTCCGCATGGTGGTGGGTAGGGTTGAGCTCGTTCGCCATTTTCATGGGCTACCACCGCATTGAAAACACGTCGCTTACCGATAAGCGGCCTTTAATGATTTCGCTGATGGGGTTTGTCCTATTGCTTGTCGCGAGCAGCGGACTGGAGGCGCTACGGCTGCACAGCTTGACTGCGGCGCTGCCATTGGCGCCGGGGGGCGTGGTCGGCGAAGTGCTATCCAAAGCGTTAGGAAAAGCGCTGGGATTCACCGGCGCGACGTTGGCGCTACTCGCTTTTCTCGCGGTTGGGTTATCGCTCTTCACGGGGCTCTCCTGGTTGAAATTCATAGAAAAGCTGGGGCACTGGCTCGAATCGGCGTGGTTTTTCGTCATTGGACAGGCGCAGAGCTGGGGGGACCGAAAGAAGGGTGAGGCCGCAACGGTGAAGCGGGAAGAAAAAGTGGCGGAGAGCCGGCGCAAGTTGGAAGAGCGTAAGCCGATCCGAATCGAGCCAGCGATCACCGAAATACCCGTCTCCAAGCGGGTCATTGAGGAAAAGCAGGCGCCGTTGTTTACGGATTTGCCCGACACAGACTTGCCTCCGCTTTCGCTGCTGGATAGGGCGGAAGCCCACGTTGAAACGGTGAGCCCCGAAACGCTTGAGTTCACCTCGCGCCTGATCGAACGCAAGCTCGCCGATTTCAATGTCGAAGTGAAGGTGTTGGCCGCGTATCCCGGACCAGTCATCACTCGCTACGAAATCGAACCCGCCACCGGCGTGAAGGGCAGCCAGATCGTCAACCTTGTGAAGGATTTGGCTCGCGCGTTGTCGGTGGTGTCGATTCGCGTCGTGGAGACCATTCCCGGCAAGAGTTGCATGGGATTGGAGATTCCCAATCCCCATCGTCAAATAGTGCGGCTATCCGAGATTTTGAGCTCCCAGGTTTATAACGACATGGCCTCGCCATTGACGTTGGTGCTTGGGAAAGACATTTCGGGTAAGCCGGCGGTTGGCGACCTCGCAAAAATGCCGCATGTTTTGGTTGCGGGTACGACGGGCTCCGGTAAATCGGTCGCGATCAATGCGATGATTCTGTCGCTTTTGTACAAAGCGTCGCCGCAGCAGGTAAGGCTGATTCTGATCGATCCGAAGATGCTGGAATTGTCGGTCTATGAAGGCATTCCGCATCTGCTCGCGCCCGTTGTGACGGACATGAAACAGGCCGCATCCGCGTTGAACTGGTCTGTTGGAGAAATGGAGCGGCGATATCGCCTGATGTCCTCGTTGGGCGTTCGTAACCTCGCGGGTTACAACGTCAAGATTCGAGAGGCGCAGGAAAAAGGTAAACCGTTGACCAACCCCTTCACCCTGACGCCGGAAAACCCCGAGCCGTTGGAGGAGTTGCCGCTCATCGTCGTAGTGATCGACGAATTGGCGGACTTGATGATGGTGGTGGGCAAGAAGATCGAGGAATTGATTGCCCGCATTGCGCAGAAAGCCCGCGCTGCGGGCATCCATTTGATCCTGGCGACGCAACGGCCGTCGGTCGATGTGATTACAGGTCTGATCAAGGCAAATATCCCGACACGTGTGGCGTTCCAGGTTGCGTCCAAGATCGATTCCCGAACTATTCTCGATCAGATGGGCGCCGAAGCGTTGCTTGGGCAGGGCGATATGCTCTATCTGCCGCCCGGTAGCGGTTTGCCCCAACGGGTTCACGGCGCCTTTGTCGCAGACCAGGAAGTGCATCGAGTCGTCAACCACCTGAAGGAAATGGGTGAGCCGCAATACATCGAAGGCGTGCTCGCAATCCCTGACGACGCAGGCGGCGGAATGGGCGAGGGCGGGAACGTTGAAGCCGGCGGCGAGTCTGATCCGTTGTATGACGAAGCGGTCGGTATCGTGCTGAAGTCGCGGCGAGCGTCTATTTCGTTCGTGCAACGTAATCTGCGGATTGGTTACAACCGCGCTGCGCGCTTGCTTGAGGATATGGAGCGGGCGGGTGTCGTCTCGACTATGCAAACGAATGGAAACCGCGAAGTTTTAGTCCCGGCGGGACAAGGCGCGGAGTAGGTCATCGGTAAAGGAGAATAATTTTGAAGAAATTGCTGTTGTTGCTTGTGACTCTTGGCGCTACATCGGTTTACGCTGGTAGTTTGGAGCAATTGAAATCCTTTCTGACTGGGTCGAAGACGCTCAAAGCCAATTTCGAGCAAACCGTGAAGGACAAAGGCGGCAAAGTTATCCAGCAGTCGTCGGGCAGTATGCAATTTTCCCGCCCTGGAAAGTTTCGTTGGCAATACGCGAAGCCCTACCAGCAACTGGTGGTCGGCGACGGTGAGAAATTATGGTTGTATGACCCGGATCTGAATCAGGTTACCGTGCGTAAACTGGACAAGGCCATCGGCTCCAGCCCGGCGGCATTGCTCGCAGGCGACGCCGAGATCGAAAAGAATTTCAATCTCAAGGATGCCGGCTCGGCGAACAACCTGAACTGGGTGGAGGCTACGCCGAAATCGCCGGATAGCACGTTCGAACACGTACGGATGGGGTTCGCCGGCAACGAATTGACGGTGTTGGAGCTTAAGGATAACTTCGGGCAGAACACCGTAATCCGGCTTGCCGATGTGAAGGTGAACGGCAAGTTTTCGTCCGGGGATTTTACGTTTTCGCCGCCTAAAGGCGCTGATGTGATCTCCGATTGATAAATGTTTCAGAGTATTCCCATATTGCTCCGCGCCCATGAGCCTATCGTTATGTAGGAGCGAGCTTGCTCGCGATTGCATGCGGGGTCACGCTGACAATCGCGAGCAAGCTCGCTCCTACATCCGTCGGGTCATGCTTTCGTGAGCACGGCCGGAAGGAACAGGGGCTTATTACCTTGAACGACACCCGCCCCCAAAGCTCAGTCCCCCTCGCTGAACGCCTCCGCCCGACAACTCTGGACGCGGTAATCGGTCAATCGCACCTGCTCGGTCCTGGAAAGCCGTTGCGCACGGCTTTCGAAGCCGGTAAACCGCACTCAATGATTCTCTGGGGCCCGCCCGGCGTTGGCAAGACCACGCTGGCTCGATTGATGGCTCAAGCTTTCGAGGCCGACTTCATCGCGATCTCCGCTGTGCTCTCTGGGGTTAAAGACATTCGCGAGTCAGTGGAGAGGGCCAAGTTGAACCGTGACCAATTTAGTCGCGCGACCATTCTCTTCGTGGACGAGGTGCATCGCTTCAACAAGGCGCAGCAAGACGCTTTTTTGCCGTACGTCGAAGAAGGATTGGTGACATTTATCGGCGCGACAACCGAGAACCCATCCTTCGAGATGAACAGCGCGTTGCTTTCCCGAGCTGCGGTGTATGTGCTGAAGCCCCTTTCCGAGCAAGAGCTGGGCGAGTTGCTGAAGCGGGCGGCTGCGGACGCTTTACCGGGAATCGAGCTCAGCAGCGAAGCGCAAGAAAGATTGATAGGCGTCGCGGACGGCGATGCGCGACGCTTACTGAATTTGGTAGAGCAGATCGCCACTGCGGCGAATACTGGCAAGCTCGCCAAGATCGAAGGCGAGTGGCTGGAAAACCTGCTGGCGAAAAGCCTGCGTCGTTTCGACAAAGGCGGCGACGCCTTCTATGATCAAATCTCCGCGTTGCATAAATCCGTTCGCGGCTCCAATCCGGACGCCGCCCTTTACTGGTTCGCCCGCATGCTGGATGGCGGCGCTGATCCGCGTTATATCGCCCGGCGCGTGCTGCGCATGGCGAGTGAAGACATCGGCCTCGCCGATCCGCGCGCCTTGCGTCTGGCGTTGGACGCCTGCGAGACCTATGAGCGGTTGGGTAGTCCGGAAGGAGAGTTGGCCTTGGCGCAAGCCGTGGTCTATCTCGCCTGCGCGGCTAAATCGAACGCGGTATACGTCGCGTATAATGAGGCCCGCGCTTTCGTGGCCAACGATGGTTCGCGGCCGGTTCCGGTTCATTTGCGCAATGCGCCGAC
>DATLHW010000219.1:0-7056 GCA_035539675.1 Burkholderiales bacterium
GGAAGTTTTCCTGCTTCGCGCTGAAAGACCTCGACGAACTCGCGGCCGATTATCTTGCGTTTCGCTTCGGGATCGCTGACGCCGGTCAGATGCTTCAGGAACTCCTCCGACGCATCCACATGAATGACTTTCATATGCATGTGGTCGGCGAACGTCTCCATGACTTGCTCGGCTTCGTTCAATCGCAGCAGTCCTGTATCCACAAATACGCAGGTCAGTTGATCGCCGATGGCGCGGTGTATCAGCGCTGCGGCCACCGAAGAATCGACGCCGCCGGACAGGCCGAGAATGACTTCTTCATTGCCGACCGTCGCGCGAATTTTCTCCACGGCCTCGCTGACGTAGTCCGGCATGTTCCAATCGGATTTTGCTTTGCAAATGTCCTTAACAAAGCGATCCAAAATGGCTTTCCCTTTCGGGGTATGAGTAACCTCCGGATGAAACTGGACTGCGTAGAAACCACGCGTCTCATCCGCCATGCCGGCAATCGGCGTTGACTCGTTTGAGGCGATCACTTTAAAGCCCGGCGGCAAGGCGTTCACTTTATCGCCGTGGCTCATCCAGACATCCAGGAGCCCGTGGCCTTCTCCATTGACGCGATCCTGAATTCCATTCAGCAACGGGGAATGTCCATGCGCTCGCAATTCGGCATAGCCGAATTCACGCACCAAGCCGTTCTCCACGGCGCCGCCCAGTTGCGCGGCCATGGTCTGCATACCGTAGCAAATGCCTAAAACGGGTACGCCCAGTTCAAACACTGCCTGCGGGGCGCGAGGCGTTTCATTTTCCGTCACGGAATTGGGGCCGCCGGAAAGAATAACGCCAGTCGGCTTGAATTCGCGGATGAACTGATCGCTAACGTCATAAGGATGCAGTTCGCAGTAAACCCCTGCCTCGCGCACGCGGCGAGCAATAAGCTGAACGTATTGCGCGCCAAAATCGAGAATTAGAATCTTGTCGTGATTTGTCATGGATGCAAAAAAATTGCCGGGCTCGCGCCCGGCTATACCTTCATATGGGGAAATCAGTTAATCAACTTGGTAGTTGGGCGCTTCTTTTGTGATTTGGACATCGTGAACGTGGGATTCGCGAATGCCCGCCGATGTGATCTCCACAAACTCGGCCTTGCTTCGCATGTCCTCGATTGTCGGGCATCCAACGTAACCCATGCTGGAACGCAAACCACCCATTAATTGGTGAATGACGGCGACGACCGAGCCTTTATAGGGCACTCGACCTTCCACGCCTTCCGGAACCAGCTTTTCCACCTTGTCTTCGTTATCCTGAAAATAGCGGTCGCTGGACCCCTGCTGCATGGCGCCTAACGATCCCATTCCACGGTAAGACTTGTAGGAACGTCCCTGAAACAATTCGATTTCTCCCGGCGCTTCCTCGGTTCCAGCAAAAAGCCCTCCCAGCATGACCAAATTGGCGCCAGCGGCGATCGCCTTGGCTATGTCGCCCGAGTAACGAACGCCGCCGTCTGCAATTAAAGGCACGCCCGTATCTTTCAATCCCTGCGCTACGTTATCGATTGCGGTGATTTGCGGTACGCCAACGCCAGCGACGATACGGGTTGTACAGATAGAACCAGGACCAATGCCGACTTTCACCCCGTCGGCGCCGTGATCCACCAGCGCCTTCGCGGCATCTCCGGTAGCGACGTTTCCACCCACAACTTGCATATTGGGATAATGAGTCTTGATCCACTTAATCCGGTCAAGCACTCCCTGGGAATGGCCATGGGCAGTATCCACGATCAATAAATCCACACCTGCTTCAATTAGCGCACCGACACGCTCATCGGTCCCTTCACCCACACTAACGGCGGCGCCAACCCGAAGTTGTCCATGCTCGTCCTTGCAGGCAAGGGGGTGTTCCTTAGACTTGAGAATGTCCTTTACCGTAATAAGTCCGCGCAGCTCGAATTCGGCGTTCACCACCAGCACCCGCTCCAGACGATGCTTGTGCAAGAGGGCCATCGCCTCTTCCAACGGCGCGCCCTCTTTTACAGTGACCAGCCGCTCCCGCGGCGTCATGATGTTCTTGATGGGCTGATCCAGATTGTGTTCGAACCGCAAATCCCGATTCGTGACAATACCGACGACTTTGCGGCCGCTCAGAACAGGCAGTCCGGAAATCCTGTGCTGACGAGTCAGCGCCAAGACATCCCGCACCAACATGTCCTGCGGAACAGTAACGGGATCTTTAACAACGCCGCTCTCGAATCGCTTGACCTTGGCCACTTCCGCCGCCTGCGACTTGATCGACATGTTCTTATGAATAATTCCGATGCCACCCTCCTGGGCAAGCGCAATAGCAAGCCGCGCCTCAGTAACCGTGTCCATCGCAGCGGACACGATAGGCAAGTTAAGGCGAATCTTTCTAGTGATCTGTGTGACGAGACTAACGTCGCGCGGAAGAACGACCGAATGCGCAGGAATCAGGAGAACGTCATCGAAGGTAAGCGCTTTTTGCACTAAACGCATGAAAATACCCCACCGACAAAGCCGCATTATATAGCAGTGAGGTTTTTCAGCGAAAGCTACGATTGCCTTTTCCTATCAAATTTTGAGGGTGCCGGACGGCATGGCGCATAGTCGCGAAATGTCTTTACACATTACTACCAGAAGCCGTGCTATTTATTTGACGCAACGGACATTTACGGCTAAGGTACCAATATAAAATTGGACCCGATCCGGCCTCAAATAAACCAGTTTCCGGCCGATAAAAGAAGATTAATTATTTAAAACAAAATCCTCTCCGGTCCCTGCATAAAACGCTAATGGCAAGCAATTTCCGCAACGCCGTAATGAAGCAGTCTCGCAGCACTGTATAAAAAACTACTAAGGTAGCGAGCGACCATGAAAACACCTCATTCTGTTTTGGCAGCTTTATTACTTTGCTCCGCAATGACAGCGACGTCGGGCGAAGTGTATCGCTGGGTTGATGAGCAAGGCCGGGTCCAGTATTCCGACCAGCCTCCTGCAGGCGCTAAAACCCAAAAAATCACCCCAAAACCTTCCAGCGGCGCTCAGCCGCAATCCGGCCCGAAAACCTATCAAGAGCAAGATCAGGAATTCCGCAAACGCCGAGTGGAAGAAGCGGAGTCCGCGAAAAAACAAGCTGACACGGAACGGGAAGCAAAAGCAAAACAAAAAAATTGCACGGACTCCAAAGCGCAGCTTGCCTCCCTTCAATCCGGTGGACGAATTACCAAGTCGAACGATAAGGGTGAACGGGAGTTTCTGGACGACAAAGCAATTGAGGGAGCTATCGCGGAGGCAAGAAAAGCCGTAGGAGACTGGTGTAAGTAGACGTCGCTTCCAAGCGAGGAGCGCTTCTTAGGTAGTTGTCGTGTGTTTTAGTTTCCTGGCGCTGATGTAGGAGTCAACTTCGATGGTGAAGTGGTTCATAGTGGTCCCGGGTTCTCGTACCTACACTCGAAACATATGTCCATAAGTCGAAATATATATGTTGATAGCCATTAAATATAAGCCGCGCCTCTCACGCCCCCGTACATTGGCAAATCGACTTCTGCTCACCTGCGTAATGGGAGCTTTAAGTCATCCTGCTTACGCTTTTACATTCGGCGACATCAATGTGAAGTCTTCGCTAGGCCAAGCCTTCGTCGCGCAGGTCAATATCTTCGCGACAAAGGCGGAGGGTGTTGATGAGCTTTGTTTCCGTCTTGCCACTAATCAGTCAGGCAATCACGCCCGTACCTTGCCGCCCGCGAGGCTGACATTCTCTCCATCAGCCACTGGTGGAACGTTGCACATCCGCACCAATGAGCCGATCAGGGAACCATCAGTCCAAGTAATCGTCGAGGCGAGCTGCCCTGGTATGGGACGGGTTCAGCGTGAATATGTCGTTTTGTTGGATCCAGCCTCGCTTGCGCTTCCGTTAGCGGTCGCAACATCCATCGAATCGCCGGGACACACAAAGGCCGAACGCGTTGCATCCGCGAAGCCCCAAAAAAGAAAGAAAGTGGAGGCCCCCGCCAGTTCCGTTGCTCCTGTCCAAAAATCCACTTATAAGTCATCGCCTAAGCCATCGCCTCAAGCGCGCTCCAAAAGCAGCCCTCCTCAGCCGAGAGTGCAGCAGCAGACAAGCGGTGGATTTCGGCTAAAACTTTCCGCTCCGATAATCGATCTTTCTCAAATTGAAAAGCTGAGTGACGAAAAACGGAAGGAGTTGCGCGATCAACAAGTGCTCATGGACTCCGATGACCAACTTGCAAGCTTATTAGCCACGAGGCACAAGTTAAGGGAGCTGGAGGACCGACTGGCCTCGCTGCAGTTACGCATGAGCACTATTACGGCGCCCGGGGCGGGTCTTGACACTCCAAGGCCCTCAGACGTTTCACCTCCCACGCCACCCGTCACCCAGCCAGAGGCTTCTTCGTCCTCAGCCGCGCCCTCCACCACAACACCTTCGGATGCGCCAGTTGGCCCAGCGCCTAGCGTCCCTGAATTAACTGCCCCCACGCCTGATAAAACTTCAGGTAAGCCTGAGCAAATCGCCGGACAACCCGCAATAGAGCGGAGCGCATTGAGCCAAGCGATTCTTAGCGGTCGCCGCTGGCTTATATTCATCCTGATTCTGGCGGTCCTTACGTTCATCGCGATTCGCCTCTTCCGCCGCCCCGCCAAACAACCGGCGTCTACGTCTGCACGCCGTTATGAGCTAAACGAGGCCGGAAGCAAAACATCGAATAAAACGCCAAAACCCGCCCCAATATCACGCGCGCAAGATTACTCCCCGATTAGCAGTAGTCCTGTTGAAAGCAGCGCTCCGCCAATGCCATCGCCGGCTAACCCAATGGAGGCTTACCGTCTTGTCGTAATAAACAAGTTCCCAGAACTGAAATCGGCAGGCAACACTGAAGCTCGCACAATCATTGGTGTCGCATGGCAATACTTTGAGGATAAAGGCGAACGAGATCGTGCAATTGAATTAATAGAATTTGGTTTGAAAGAACACCCTGATGTGGACGAATTATGGCTCACTCAATTTGAGTTCCTGTTGCGTGATCGTCGCGTTTCTACGTATGAAGAATTGGCGAAACGTTATCGCGAGCGCTTTCCGACGGACCACACTTGGATAAAGATTCAAAGCTGGATTCAAATTCAAAGCGGCGGACGTTATCTTGACCCGAATAACGCCCTTTACACCGTTGAAGCAATTGCAGACAACCAGTCGAAAGTCTTGAGTTTGGATTTCGATCCTACCGGCAAACAGGAGGGCATCGGCAAAAAGCAGGTCGAGCCAGGAAATTAAGAACGCAGTCGGGAAACAAAATCGTGAGTTTGTGCGCTTCGGCGACAAATAGCATTTAGATTGTCTCTCGACGCCTCTTGCCAAAGTCTGTCAGCTTGGCCGCAGCGCCCCTGAATTAAGTTTCTCGGACACTCGCAACAAGTGTGAACCTTGCGCTTTCCAAGATGTTAAATGGCCCCCAAGAGCAGAGCCGCTTGTTCTAATAATGTGGCCATTGGTCAGCTATTGTGGCGATTCGATGGTGGTATTCATTACAGTGCGACAAGTACGAGGGGGAATGCACCGTGATACGTTTCCAGGGCGTAACACCAACGAATAAGAAAGGCGCCATGTTGACCACCACGAATGTTCGTCGACGCGAACACGGCTTTACGCTTATCGAGCTTATGCTGGTGGTTTCCATTCTCGGCATCCTTTTCGCCTTGGCTTATCCCGACTACGAACTCTGGATGCAGAATTTAAAAACCAGAAATTTCGCGGATAGTCTTCAAAATGGTTTACGGCTCGCCCGCGCCGAAGCAGCGCGGCGCAACTCAAACGTGGATTTCGTTCTAACAAAAGAAAAACCCAACGACATCGCTGACGCCAACGTCAATGTCGCGGGAGATCCTACGGGAACAAACTGGTTGGTTCGCGTGAACGACGGCATCGCTGGCTTCACCAAATCCGATTACGTTCAAGCGCAACTGGAAAAAGACGGATCTAGTGGCGTAAAGGTCAATTTAAAGCGCAGTAATGGCGGCGCCACCGGCGTGATTATGTTCACCGGGCTAGGCAACATTTCCCCATCAGGGGATTACACCTTTGAAATTTCCAATAGCAGAGGCGATCGCCCACTGCAGGTAACGGTTTCGCGCGCGGGTCAGGTTCGCATGTGCGATCCTGACCCGAAACTCAGCGCAACCGATCCACGGCGGTGTTGAAATATGAACAGTCTCCCCCGCCACCTTAAATCCGCTGGACTTCATTATGAAGGTGGTTCCGTAATTCTTGAGGCGCTGATCGGTATTCTTATATTTTCCTTCGGCATCCTCGCATTGATCGGGCTGCAAGCAGCTTCAATAAAGAACTCGACAGAAGCTCAATATCGAACAGAAGCCGCGTTATACGCAAACGAACTCATTGGACTAATGTGGATCAGCGATAAAACCTCGCTTACCACGGACTTCGGCAGTACTGCAGGCGGCGCCACATGCGCGGGCGGCGCAAAATACTTGGCATGGTGTAACAAAGTCATGCTTAAGACTAACAGCGCGACAAAAATAACAACGGGACTACCAGGGGCGACCGCGCCGTTAGTGGAGTTCAATGGAAACCGCGTCACTATCACCATTACTTGGCGCCCGCCGGGAGCTTCGCTCGGATCGCACGAGTACGTGGCCGTCACTCAATTCAATTAGCGCTATTCATCATGCGCCCATTGAGCCCCCGGAATTCCAAAATGTACAACAACCTGTCATCCGGCCCAGCCAGTAGCAGACGGCAGCAGGGATTCAGTCTTGTCGAACTCATGGCAGGTGTTTTAATCAGCCTGATCGGATCGCTCATTATCTTCCAGGTTTTTGCTGTATCAGAGGGTCAAAAACGCACGGCAACCAGTGGATCAGATGCTCAACAGAGTGGCGGATTCGCAATGTACCAATTGGAAAGAATAATTCGCGGCGCTGGATCTGGTTTCGCCCGAGGCGATATTCAATCGCTTTGGGGATGCGAGCTAAACGCCTTCCGGGATGGCGCGCAGATCCTGCCCTCGCCAGCGCCATTTCCAGCGCC
>DATLHW010000220.1:0-3958 GCA_035539675.1 Burkholderiales bacterium
AAAGTCCCAGCACCGCTGGTTCTGGTCACCAAAAAATTTGAGGCCGACATCGGGAATAGCCACTACAACGCCACGAGCTTCGGCGGACTTCTCCAGATTGCCAAACTTTTTAAATTGATCATGAGTCTGGTTGCATCCGTGTAACACAAGCATCAACGCGTGCTTGCCCGTTGGCATCGGTTTAGACGGCATGAAAACCCATGTCGGATGATTCGGGAAATTCACCTCGTTCCAACCCGGAGAGATAGTAGACGCCGATGCGGCTCGAACAGCAGCATTTGGATTTGGATTTGGGGCCGCTTCTTCTTTTTTGGTCTCCCGCATCGTGTCGCATCCCACTGCGCAAACCGTTAAGACCGCGACGGTGACAAGCCGCCTAAAAAACGTAAGCGAGGAAATAGCTGCTGGGGCCAGAATTGATAAGGGAAATGCCATGGGTGCTCTCCTTGGTTAACGCCAAACTTTTCCGATAGCGTGGTTCACCAATCGCCACGCTAACGGTTCGGTTCCTATAGTCGTCGGCCGGGCGACAATTCACCGACGACCAAGTGGAAAACTCGCCCCTGCACGGCCCCTTTCGGTATCAAGCAAGACGTCCCAATGAAAGTAGAAGAAATGAATATGCGCGTTGCTTCCTAGCCCATGCAGGAAGCATACCGTCTCATTATTTTAAGAACCGGAGAGGGGCGTCTGCGCCCCAAGGCATTGATAAGGGAGGAAGGAAAATGTAGAAAAGAACCGTAAAGAATGCACTTAGGATCGAGTACGAAATAACTTCCCGATTTATCCTGCGTCAGCCGGGCGCGCTCCAGCGTTGCCCCTCGCTTATGTAGTCTGGCTACACCGCGCTTCGGGGCGCCTTGTGGCGCATCCCGGCAGACTTGCCTAAATCGGGAAGTTATTCCGTACCCGATCCTTAACCCGGATGTTTCATAAATTGCGCGAGCCCTCGCTGGTCTTTTGATTCCCGAATTCTTATTCGTAGGGGAGAGTTTGTGAAAGAGCGGCGTAGTTATTCATACGTCCGACTGAACAAAATTTTCCTACGGATCAAAAGACCAGCGAGGGCTCGCGCAATTTATGAAACATCCGGGTCAAATGCGCAGAGATAGATAAGGCCGATGAAAGTAGGCCTGCATTTCAGCGAAGAATGAGGTTTCTCGGAAATTGAAAACCGTTAAACGGCCCTACTCATCCGTACGTCAAGGTCCTCGCCTTCCCTCTGAATACCCGATACGCAAAGATCGAATAACCCGCGATCGCCGGCACGGTCACCACAACGCCCACGAGAATCACCTTCAGCGCGGCAGCGCTGCTTGCTGCGTCCCAAGCTGTCATACGATCCGGAATCACGTAGGGGAACAAGCTATAGGCCAGACCGAAGGCGCATAAAATGAATAGCGCGGTGGTCATTGCGAACGGCGTCCAGCACCAACGGTCGGACAGTACGCTTTCCGTCTTCAACAACATCCATAACGCAACCAGTATTGCGGCAGTGGTCAGTGGAATGGGTAGTAGAAGAATCAGGCCCGGAAGCTCGAACCAGCGATCGAAAATGGTTTTGCTAACAAACGGCGTCGCCAATGAAATCACAAGAATCCCGAACGCGACAATCGGCAACATACGCCGAGCCCAGCGGGCCGCCTTGCGTTGCAACTCGGCTTCCGCTTTCATGATGAGCCAACTGGCGCCAATCAACATATAAGCCGCCGCCAAACACAGCGCGATGAGCAGCGAAAACACATCGAACACCCAGCCCGCGCGCAATCCCATGATGTACTTGCCCAGCATCCAGCCTTGCGCAAGGGAGGCGATCAACGATCCGGCGAAGAACGTCGTGTTCCATAAAGGCTTGTGCTCGTCCTTCGCTTTCACGCGGAAGTCGAAGGCCACACCTCGCATGACAAGACCGAATAGCATCATTGCAACCGGCAAATAAAGCGCAGTCAGAATCACGCCGTGCGCCATTGGGAACGCAATCAGCAAGATGCCCGCTCCGAGCACCAGCCACGTTTCGTTGGCGTCCCAGAAAGGGCCTATCGATGAAATCATCAAGTCTTTTTCGTCATCGGTCGACCATTTAAGCCAGATGCCAACGCCGAGGTCGTAGCCATCGAGCACGACGTATATCAGCATCGAGAGACCCATCAGGGCCATGAAGATTACAGGTAAGGCGTTATCCATATAAGCGCTCGCTTTAAGAGGCGACGACTGGCGTCTGTTCGGGAATTGAAAGGGGAGCAGCCAATGGCTCCGCCGGCTTCTCCGCCATATGCAGCAGCACTGTGACGTACGCAATAATTAACACGGCATACAAGGTTAGGTATGCCGCCAGCGTAATCGCGATATGCGCAGGTGGCGTGTTGGAAGCGACATCTTTTGTCGCGATGAGGCCGTACACGATGTAAGGCTGTCGGCCAATCTCTGTCGTGTACCAACCAGCGACCGTCGCCACCCAGCCTGAAAACGTCATGACGACCAACGTCCAGTTGAACCATCGGGGCGTGGGATCGCGACGCCATACCAAACACGCGCCCAACCAACTTACGGCGAGCATCGCCATGCCGGTTCCGACCATTATCCGAAACGACCAGAAAAGTGGAGCCACGGGTGGATGAGTCCCAGGAAACTCGTTAAGCCCTTTCAACTCGCCATCCGCTTCATGGGTAAGAATCAGACTCGCGGCCTTGGGAACTTCCACCGCGTAATGCGTCTTTTTCTGTTGCTCGTCGGGAAAGCCGAATAATGTCAGCGGCGCGCCCTTCTCTGTTTCCCAGATGCCTTCAATGGCGGCGATTTTCGCGGGCTGATGCTTGAGCGTATTGAGTCCATGCAAATCGCCCACGAAGATCTGAATCGGAATCAACACAGCGGCCACGGTCAAGGCGAAGCGCAGCACTTTGGTCGTCGCTTCGTTCCGCACGCTTCTCACCAACTGCCAACCGCTAATGCCGGCAAGGAGGAAACACCCCGTCAACGAAGACGCGAGCAACATGTGTGTAAGACGATAAGGAAACGAAGGATTGAAAATGACCTCCAACCAACTGGTCACATGATATTTGCCATCGATCACTTCAAAGCCAGCGGGCGTTTGCATCCAGGAGTTCAGCGCGAGAATCCAGAAAGCCGACAGCGTCGTTCCGGATGCAACCAGGAACGTGGACAACAAGTGCACGCGCTCCGACACCCGCCCGTGACCAAACAACATGATGCCGAGAAACGCCGCCTCCAGGAAAAACGCCGTGAGCACTTCGTAGCCTAGCAACGGCCCGGCGATATTGCCGACTTTCTCCATGAACCCTGGCCAGTTCGTGCCAAATTGAAAACTCATCACGACACCCGACACGACGCCGAGCGCGAAGGACAACGCGAATACCTTCGTCCAGAAACGGTAGGCGTGCAGCCAGGCCGTATGTTCCGTCTTCAGCCATCGCCAGCGAAAGAACAACAGACACCAACCGAGCGCGATGGTGATGGTGGGAAATAAAATGTGAAAGGTGATGTTGGCGGCGAACTGAATTCGAGCCAACAAGAGTCCATCGAGAGATTCCATGCTAAGTCTCCAAAACTACGGTAATCGCTGTCATGCAGCGCCCCCACCCAGGCAGGGGGCGGCGTCTACACGAATCAATCTTTTGCTGACGCTCGATCGGTAACGTCTGTCATTCTGAGGAGGTACGACGAAGAATCGGCTGTTTGTTGTTTGAGCCATCCTAAAAGCAGATTCTTCGTCGTACCTCCTCAGAATGACAATTTGGCTTGTGTGAATACCAATGCCTTCCATGGATGGAAGCAGGCTTCCATTAGACTTCTTTCGAAACCGTAGCGAGCAGTCCGAGATCGAGCCGAGAAGCGCAGGCGTACGGATAGTACGTTGAGCATCGCATGCTTGATATCGGGCTGCGCAGTAGGTTCCGAAAGAAGTCTATTGAAAAAGCCTTACCACGCTCACTAATCA
>DATLHW010000221.1:0-7070 GCA_035539675.1 Burkholderiales bacterium
GACACTGCTTTCAAGTTGATCGGGCCCGACCATAAGGTCGTGGTTGAAGCCTTTGACGACCCATCCGTGCAGGGCGTCGCCTGCTACGTCTCGCGCGCAAAGACAGGCGGCATTTCAGGCGCGTTTGGTCTTGCGAAGGACCCCTCGCGATTTTCGGTCGCGTGCCGGCAAGTAGGGCCCATACGCTTTCTGGAGGCGATCCCGAAACAGGAAGAGGTCTTCACGCAGGGCGCGTCGTTCATCTTCAAGCATGTGCGGGTGGTTCGCATCGTCGACCCTAAACGCAATGCCCTTACCTATCTTACTTATTCGGACAGAATTATCGAGGGTAGCCCGGACAACGCCATCACAGCAGTGGCGGTACTGGATCAGAAAATTCCCTTGAAATAACGGCGCGTGAATCGCGGCGGCGTTCGCTGCCGCTAAGGATCGGGTACGGAATAACTTCCCGATTTAGACAAGTCTGGCGGGATGCGCTACAAGGCGCCCCGAAGCGTAGTGTAGCGAGACTACATAAGCGAGGGGCAACGCTGGAGCGCGCCCGGCAGACGCAGGATAAATCGGGAAGTTATTCCGTACCCGATCCTAAGTGTACACGGCAAGTGCGCAATAACCCTATACGACTAAGACTTTAGTCTTCCCTCCTTTGTCAGACCCATTTCAAGCCTTCTGGCGGATACCGGCCACTCTTCTCGGAGGCTAAAGTTCGCTCATACCAGACAGCCACACATGTCTGCGTAACGGCGCCGTTCACAGCTTGATGTTTTTTGTGACGGCTTCCCCCAGGAACTGCTTTTTTCAAGGAAGGGAATGAATATGAACGAGAGAGCCAGCGGCTATCCGTTGCATTGGCGTAACCTGCTGTCGCTATCTGTACTTGGCGCAGCGTTGCTTGCGGGACAAAACGCGCATGCCGTCGCTCGATTTGGGACGGAGTGTCAGGCCGATTATCAGAACAATTGGCAAACCAATCTTTCGCATTCTTGGAAGCGTTGCGGTTGGTTCAATGACGAGCTCGACGACACGGACACCAAGGTTTTCTATTACAACTTAGACGGAGCCAAGCCCTATTTCGAGACGCCATCCGATCAACTCGAACTGGACAATGTGCACTTGGTTTACGTCAACACTCACGGTGGAGGCTGGTCGAACAAGTCGGTGTGGGCGATGTGGAACCAAAACGTATTGGCGGACTCGCTGAATATGCGTCTAGGCGACGAAGCCTATGGCCTCAGCATCTTCTCGACTTACTCCTGCGAGACGCTCAAATTCAACGACAACAAAATGTGGACGCGGATGAGCCCAATTATGCGTGGCGGCGTACGTATCGCCACGGGTAGCCATGACAAACTTTACGATTCCATCACCACCGACGAAGTGGGCGAGGATTACGCCGACAACCTCCAGGGCGGCGACAAGATCAAGTACGCATGGAAAGACGCCAATTCCGATTGGGCGACAGATCAAGATGTGACCGTCATGGCGACCGGCACAAACGAATCCAATTGCCATAGCCGGCGCGACAACATGAAGTGGCAGAACTTCGGATCGTATGGACGGATTCGGGACAACCAGATTGGCTGGTACTGCTATTGGTACTGGAACAACCTGTGATTGCCGATACGAACATCCTCACGCTTATTAGGAGTTAATTCATGACAACATTTTCCAATGTTCAGAAGGGCCTGAGCGCGGCGCTATTCACGGCCATCGGACTTTCGATCATCTCTTCACCTTCGGTTGCAGCGGACTTTCCGCAACGGCTCGCCATAGCCGAGCGTTCTCTTAAGTCCGGCGTCGGCCTCTCAGAAGTTCCGCTGCTGCGGCGTGATCCAGGCCCAGGCATGGGTGTGATGACTGAGCAACTCGTTGCTAACTTTGGGCAATCGGGCGATCCCATCACGACTCGCGGCGCGCTTAAAACAGAGCGGACAGAAACTAAGACGTCGGTGTTCGGTGAGGGGTGGTCTTTGCAGGTTTATGCGGATGGAACGAGGGTGAGATATCGCAATTATGAATACCTCGACGGCGCTAATAACAAACCCGTACCGCTTGCCTCGCGTATGTCGCAGGAACAGCTTGAGAAATATGGCCGTGAGTTTATTGCGAACAAGCTCGGACGCTACGTTGTTCTTGGTAAAAACGAAGCGCTGGTCCCTTATTTCACTGAATTCCAAGTGGGTGGCGGCGGCTCCACGTTGCCTGACGCCAAGCCGGTTGCGGAAGAGGTGATCGCGAACACAGTGATCTTCGCTCGTTCCGTAAACGGCGTCCCTATTCTTGGACCCGGGTCGAAAATCGCGGTTATTTTCGCGAATGACGGACAGCCAACAGGGTTTGACATGGACTGGGCCACTTATCAGCCTACGGGAAAGACGCAAAAAGTTTCGGCGCTCACGGAAGTACAGAGCCGAGCGAGAAAGCTGTTTCCGTTCGATCTAAGCGCGTCGGATGTTAAAACGACTCGGTTCGAGTGCGGTTACTTTGACATTGGCGCACGCAAGCGTGACGTCAACGCGCCCATTCAGACCGCTTGCCTAGTGCATGCGAATAAACGCCAGATCGTGGATAAGGTCGCTTTCGCGGCGGATCCTAATTCGGGACATACGGTCGCGGCTTACATGGGGCCGATTCCTGCTGGAGCCACGGTAGAGCGAGACATGAGCTGGCCTCAGGCATTGACGCTGCTTGGCATCACGCCGCCGAAGTCTGACCCGCCGGGTGGTACGCGGCTTCGTTAAGAGAGGGGGGCAAGACTAACAATCGGGCTACGCATTGCGGAGCCCTTTTTTTTGCGAAAAAATCATGGAGCGTCGCTAGATCTATGCGGATTAGCAGCCCAATCGGTGTGACAATATCGGTGGAAATAAGCATTACGTCCGCATCATCCAAATCAATAGCTGGGAGGCAATTTGAAAAAGATTATTTTTTGCGCCGATGGAACCTGGAACGGCCCCGAAGATAAGACGGGCTGCTCGATATTCGATGCGCTTGATAGGCATGGCGAGGTATCCAGTTCGGATGTCACGAATGTCGTTAAATTTTTTGCGAATCTCGCCGGCCATGTAACGCCGGAATCGCTCACGCTTTCCAGCGAACAGGAAAAGATCTTTGCCGATGGCGGTGGAAATGTCCGGCAAGTCGCAAAGTATATTCATGGCGTGGGTGATTCCTCCAATCCTATAGTGAAGTTTCTTGGCGGCGCCTTTGGACTCGGGGTAATTGGCAGAATCGTGCGCGGGTATACCTATATTTCCCGCAACTATGTTGCTGGCGACGAAATCCACATCACTGGTTTTAGTCGCGGCGCATATACCGCCCGCGCATTGGCGGGAATGATCGCCAAGGTGGGGCTTCTCAATCCACAGTCCTACGACCCGACCAACAAGAATGAGGCATATCGATTAGGCATGGCGGCGTGGGCGAAATCGAAGAGCGTTTCGCTGGATGGTGCAAATAAGTTGACCTCTTTGGCCGGGCACATGCTGAACTTCGTCGAGAATATCGTCGCCAAGCAGTTACCCGCCAATGGGCTGATACCGAATATTCCGATAAAGTCGGTCGCCGTTTGGGATACCGTGGGCTCCCTTGGCATTCCAGAGTACGTGGATGACAAACGATACGATCTCTTCCGTTTTGTTGATAACGCGCTGAGCGATAAAGTCGAGTACGGTTTTCATGCAATGTCGATCGATGAAATGCGTCGTGATTTTCCGGTGACGAAATGGAATGATCGAAAGAATATTCGACAAGTATGGTTTGTGGGTGCGCATTCTGATGTTGGGGGCGGATACCCGTTTCCGCAATCGCGTCTTTCGGATGAGGCGCTGGGCTGGATGATGAAGAATTTATCGAGTCTCGGCGTCGAATTCGGGGCGCCCTTGGTCAACGCGCCTGATGGGCAAGTGATGGGGCAGCCGATTCACACGCCATGGGAGATGTTTCCCTTTGCCGACCTTCCCACGTCAGCAAGGCAAGTGGACGCGAAAGACACGTTGCATGTAAGCGTGATTCGACGTTGGGGCGCTGATTTGGCGTACAGACCGCAATCAATGGCGGCTTTCAATCAGCAAGGCGTGGGTGGATTCAAAGTGGATGAGGTTAGGTATCCATGATCCTGGAAATGGCGATTGGATGCGCCCAATTGGTGATGCATCAAATTACCGTAACCATAGAAATGAGAAGAAGTTTCCATGGGCAACAAGCGGTCAATCGCCGTTTCTAGGATGATCCATGCTTGAGCGTATCGTCGCCATCGTTTTTCCCGTGTTCGCCATCGTGTTGGGCGGTTGGCTGTATGGCCGCAGGCATAAGCCGGACATGGCTTTCGCCAACCAGCTCAACATGGATGTATTTCTCCCGGCCTTGGTGTTCGCGGCGCTCGCTGATAAATCGTTCGACATCGTCGCGAATCAAGCGCTCGCCTGGGGCGCGGTCATTATGATTCTAGGGTCGGGATTGTTGGCGTGGCCGCTGGCGAAGTTGATCGGCGTGGCGCCCAAGACGTTCGTTCCGCCGATGATGTTTAATAACTGCGGCAATCTAGGGCTTCCGTTGGCGGTGTTGGCTTTTGGCGATCAGGCGTTGGGGCCCGCTGTCGTCATGTTCATTTTGTCGAACCTGTTGCATTTCTCGTTGGGCGCCTGGCTGCTTGATCGTCATGTGAAGTGGTGGACGCTATGGCGGATTCCCGTGGTTGCCGCATCACTCGTCGGATTCCTGGTGAGTCTTGCCGGCATCGCGATCTGGGAGCCGTTGAAATTCGCCATCAAGATGATGGGCGATGTGTCCATTCCGCTATTGTTGTTTTCGCTGGGTGTTCGGGTGGCGGACTCCACTTTGTCTGCTGTGCGTATCGGAGTAATCGGCGCATTGGCGCGTCCGGCGTTAGGACTGGCGATTTCATGGTGTGTCGCCGTGGCGTTCGGACTGGAAGGTTTGCCGAAGTCGATGCTGCTATTGTTTGGCGCATTGCCGCCAGCGGTATTGAATTATGTATTCGCCGAGCGTTATCAACAGGAGCCTGGCGTGGCGGCGTCGATCGTCCTGATCGGTAATATTGCGGCGATAGCAATTATTCCCGCGGTGTTGGCGGTTATTCTTGTTTGAGTTCTCGATCTACCGCCTCCCAAATTTTATGCGGATTCCCTGGATTTACTCGGCGCTCATCTACGTTGCTTTTTCTGGTTGAAAAAGCATTAACTATTCATCGGCGCTTGAAGTTTTCCTGAAGCAATCGGCGGTTCCCGCAGCATGGCCTCAATTCGTTCAAGCGGCACAGGCCGGCTGAAGTAGTACCCCTGTATTTCATCGCACTTCAACAACGCTAACAAATTCGCTTGTTCTTCCGTCTCGACACCTTCGGCGATCACTTTCAAATTGAGCGAGTGAGCGAGGGAAATCACCGCGGAAACGATCGCCAGGTTGTCGGAACTGGTAGTCATGTCAGTGATGAAACTCCTATCGATCTTCAGGCAGTCGATTGGTAATTTGACGAGGTACCCCAGCGAAGAGAACCCGGTGCCGAAATCGTCAAGCGCGATGGTGACGCCCATTGACCTTAATTTCCGTAGCCGCTCGATTGATCCATCAAAGTCTTCCATGATCAAGGTTTCGGTGACCTCAATATCGATATCGCAGCTCTGATCGGCGTTTCCAATGGC
Source organism: Burkholderiales bacterium (assembly GCA_035539675.1). GTDB lineage: Bacteria > Pseudomonadota > Gammaproteobacteria > Burkholderiales > DATLHW01 > DATLHW01. Next base: position 5,664 of record DATLHW010000221.1, read on the forward strand.
TTGTGTGATTGCCTCCACAAAGCCCTTTTGTCGCAGCTGCAGCGTGGAGACGTTCACTGCGATGCGAGGTGGTATAAGCCCCTTGGCAAGCAGACTTCGATAATCAGCCGCCGCCTTTTCCATGATCCAATGTCCGACCTCCACGATCAGTCCTGTCTCTTCCAAAATAGGGATGAACGTGGCGGGAGGCATAAGTCCATGCTCTGGACTTTGCCAGCGAACCAGCGCTTCCAGACCGGTTATGCGTCTGGTTCGGAGGTCAACCTTGGGTTGGTAATGCAGGATGAACTCTTCTTCTTCCAGGGCGCGGCGCAGTTTGTTCTCCAGCGTCAACCGCTCGGCTATACGATCGTGGATTTGCGAGGTGTAGAAGGAGTATTTATCCCCGAGTTCCTTCGCTTTTTTTACGGCGGCCTCGGCGTTCATAATTAATGTATCGGCATCGGATCCGTCGTTTGGAAACACGGCGATGCCGCATTTCGCCGGCGTCCTTATTTCCACGCCCGCGATTGTCAACGGCTGCAAAAAAGAATGGAGGATCTTTTCTTCGACGATATGGGCGACATCAGACTCTTCCTTAACTGCTGGAATGATGATCGCGAAGCTGTCGCCGCCTATTCGTCCTGGTCCGCTGCCATCTGGTAGCGCCTGCTGAATACGGCCGGCGATGAGCTTGAGCACTTCATCGCCCGCTTGGCGTCCCAGTGTTTCATTGATGTGGCGAAATCTCTCGAGATCGATCAGTAGAACCGCCAATTTGCTTTGCTCAAGTTCAGCGGCGCAAACGAGTTGATTCAAACGATCGCGAAACAAGGTGCGATTCGGAAGGCCGGTGAGCGCATCGTAATAAGACAAGTAAGAGAGTTGCTCTTCTTTCTCTATATGGTCGAGCGCAAATGATAGATCCGACGCGAGATTACTTAGTAGCCTTAGTTCCTGGTCATCGAAGAAGTCCGGCTGTGTTGCGTACAGCACCATGACAGCGGCCACTTGATTTCGCACCAACATGGGCAACGCCACCAAGGAGCGATAGCCTCTTGATAGCGCTTCCCGCTTATAGATGATGTGAGGATCGGTTTCGATGTTGTTGGCGACGATTAGCTTTTTTTCGCGGAGGGCCTGCCCGGCCGCACCGTGGTCTTCCGTAACATGCGCCATCGCCAGACCCACTTCGTCCAGATACTCGTCCTCGAAGCCCATCCACGCGATCGGGTTAACTTTCTCATTGATCGCGTCCGGTATGCCGACCCACACCATACGAAACTCGCCTTGTTCCACCGCAATCCGGCAAGCTTCTCGGAACAATTCGCGTCGCTCACGCACTCTGACAATGGTGGCGTTGATGCTGCTTGAGACGGCGTTAATTCGACTTAAGCGAGCAATTTTCTCCTGCTGGCGAATTCGTTC
>DATLHW010000222.1:0-7383 GCA_035539675.1 Burkholderiales bacterium
ATGCAACGACGCAAACGTTTGGCGACGCCGAAACGGTTATTGACGACGACTCCATCTCAGTCGGAAGCACCACAGTCTTGGGTGAGGACGAGGAATCACAGGATTTGTCGAAGGGCGCGTCGCAAGGCGCGTCGAAAGGCGAGAGAATCGTATTGGTCGTTAATGAATCACCGTATCAAGGTAATGTCTCGGGTCAGGAGCTAAAGACCAAATTCGAAGCTATTAAGGTTGCGACCAATATCAAATTCGATAAAAGCGTCGAGGCGAGCGCCGAGCTGATTGGCTTCAGCGCCGCAACTTTAGCGGGTATCGAAAAAATGGCGGGACAAGATCTGAGCGGGTTCACCGTGAAGATGTGGGGCGGTGGACACGAGAAACCGAATTTTCGCGGTACGGTGATCGCTGGCGATCTGGAAAGTAAGTGCGTCTTGATTGATGCTACTTCTGGTGCTCCAACGAGGCCGGAAAGGCAAGTTCTGTATATCGTCTCGCGCGCCGATCTAACGAATGCGCAAAGCATAGATGTAAAAATCGGTGATACGGTCGACGTGAAAACGCCGGCGTTGAAAGCAGGTCAGAAGGTGAGCGATTCTCCGGTGGTGCGTGTGAATGATGGCAAGTCACCGAAAGTCATGTTGCCCACTCAGCCAACAGATACCACGTTAGAGGCTCCATCGGGTACTCAGCCAATTACAACTGGAAGTGGAAGGGGGCGACGCGGCTGAATGTGATTTGGCGAATTGTGATTAAGGCATGCTTACCAAAGTGTACTGTCGTAAGCGCGCCTTGATCACTGTTGGTAGTCAGCGGAATCGCTTAGGGAGTCAAATTGAGATACGTCATCGAAGAGGCCCGTTATTCGAATGACGCGAGGAAAATTAGTCGCCGTTGCTGGTTGGCAGATTGCGACGCAAACGTTTGCATCGCAATCCAACAAAGCGCCATGCCAAGAAATACCGTCTTGCGAAGTTTCGTCCGAAACTCGCAGCCACCCATTATTCTCGGCGCCGAATCGGATGGCCGCCAATGAACTATCGATACCGCGGCCACATCCTTTTAGATAAGCCTCTTTCAACGTCCATAGAGAAAAGAATCTCTTTGGCGAAAGCGTCGGCTCCGATGAAATCCAACTCGCTTCTTCAGGTGAAAAATACGTTTGGGCAATGTCGAGAATGTCGGCGTGACGATTGAGGGGTTCGAGATCGAGGCCGACGGGAAAGGGCGCAATTAGCAAGCCGACCCAGTTTCCCGAATGGGCGAGGTTGAAATCGATACTTGGCGCCACGGGAGACACTAAAAATGGACGGCCGCGCGGCGTTCGATCAAAGACGAGCGATAAAGGTTGGACCTTCAATATGGCGGCCAGCCCGCGTCTAACCAGCGTTCGGCTTGCAACATAGTGGGCATAGGCTGTCGGGTGAATGTACCTTTCAGCGTTTGATCTCTCATCCGCTGTCAGCCACTTGTGCAAATGCGTGAGTGTCGGCATGCCTTCTTTGTCGCGGAGTTCGTGCAGAAGGAGAATCGCTTGAGTGAAGACCTTATGCTGAATGTCGATCATGCTTGAATGCGTCCGTTGATAGTAAGGTCAGTCGTTGATTCTCGCATGCGGAATAGAAAATGGAGCGGCGCAAATAGCGAACGCTGTCATATTTGCAGGGCCCGCCATATAAATAAAATGCGTTTGTTCTCATAAAAAATCACAACAAGGAGTTCCAAGACCTATAAATGAAATGTTCGGCTATCAGCGGTAGTCAAACGTGTGTGTATGCTGCGGCGCAGCTTGACACTAGGTACCCTTTTCTTTACGTTTGGCGACCTTTTGCGAGATGGCGGTGGTTGCAGATGATTTCTGGTAACAGCTGGCTGACACCTGATGAATTGCGACCGGCGACTTTGGTTGACTTGTTGAAACTGCGCGCCTTATCGACGCCCTCTCGCATCGCGCTGATCGAGTTGGCTGATGGCGAGCTCGAATCGGGCCGCATCACTTTTGCCGAACTCGATAGTCGCGCACGAAATGTGGCGGCGGCTTTATCCGCGGAAGGACTCTCAGGCGAGCGCGTGTTGTTGGCGTTCCCATCGGGAATCGATTACGTCGTTGCGCTGTGGGGGTGTTTGTACGCCGGGGCGATTGCTGTTCCTGCCTATCCGCCGACATCGAGCGCTCATGGCGAGCGTTTGCATCAGGTGATGGATGACTGCGCCGCCAAGCTGATCCTCGTTCCCGACTCGCTTCTTAATAAAGCTCGCCAGCGCCTCGGTCGCTTAACTGATATGCCTAGGATCGAGGCATTATCCACGTTTCAAGCGTCCGCTGAATTTACCCCGCCGGATATCAATCCGGAATCCATCGCTTATCTTCAATATACCTCCGGCTCCACCAGCAATCCTAAAGGCGTGATGGTCAGTCACAGGAATGTGCTGGCTCACGCATCGGGGGTTCGTGCGGCTCTTCAGCACGATCAAAACGACGTCACTGTGACCTGGGCTCCGTTGTTTCATGATCTTGGCTTGGTGATGGGCGTTTTTCATCCCATCTTCCTTGGCGGTTTGATCGTGATGATGCCGCCAGTCGCTTTTCAGCAGAAGCCGGTTCGTTGGCTCCAGGCAATTAGCCGGTATCGTGCAACAACCTCCCTTGCTCCAAATTTTGCATACCAGTTGTGTGTCGACGCAATACCCGACCTACCAGCGAATGAACTGGATCTTGGTTGCTGGCGCGTTGCAATTAATGGCGCTGAACCGGTCAGGGAGAGCACGCTTGTAGCGTTCGCTAGGCGATTTAACCGTTACGGATTCGATTCTAGGGCTTACAGGCCTGGATATGGGATGGCCGAATCAACGCTGGCGGTCGCCGTCGCCAACGGCGCTTGGGAAGATGATTCGTCTGTGCTGGAGGTGGACCCGGAAAGGTTGGAGCTGCATCAACTCGTCCCGATATCAAGTGGAGGCGTTCGCTTGGTAAGCAATGGTCCTGCACTGGATAGGACGGAGATCTGCATTGTCGATATCGAACGAGCAAGACGAATTCCTGATGGTCGAATTGGAGAGATCTGGATATGCGGCCCCACGGTTGCTAAGGGATATTGGAAGCGCTCGTCTGAAAGCGACACAACTTTTCGCGCGCGGCTCATCGATGGCTCTGGGCCATTTTTGCGTACCGGCGATTTAGGCGCCATCGTCGATGGGCGACTGTATATCACCGGCAGACAAAAAGATCTCGTCATTATCCGTGGGCGCAATCTATATCCAGATGATATCGAGCGGGTGGTGGCGGCCTCAAATCCAACTGTGCTCGCTGGCAATGGCGTTGCATTTTCGGTCGATGGAGAGAGCGGCGAGCGCCTTGTCATTGTGCAGGAAGTGGAGCGTACTGAACGTCATCGTTTAGATGGCGCCGAGGTGACCAAGGAAATTCGAGCGCGCATAGTCGAAGAGTTTGGCGTGGAGCCGGGCGCCGTTATCTTGGTTCGGCCAGCAAGCGTGCCTGTCACTTCGAGTGGAAAAAAGCAGCGGTCAGCTTGTCGCGAAAAGTATTTGGCTGGTGAGATCTCCGCGTTGTTTGTGTGGGAGGCTTCCGAAAAGAAGGCTTTGCCAGCCGATTCTGCTCCCATGTCGACGAGCGTGTTTGGCGTGGATGAAATCGTTGCATGGCTACGTCATAAATTGGCGGTTACTTGCGGTCGTGAAATAGCGGAAGTCAGTATCACCGAGCCTTTTGCCACACAGGGACTCGACTCGCTTAAATTGGTTGCGCTTTCCGGTGAGTTGGCGACGTGGATGGCGAGGCCAGTAGATCCTGTCGAAATGTTCGACTATCCATCAATCGCCTCGTTGGCGAAGCATTTGGCGGGGGCAGTTGCAGAGACGAGCGCGTCTTCGAGTGTCGACATCGCGATTCCTCCGCCAGCGGGTGAACCGATCGCAATCATCGGGATGGCTTGTCGATTTCCCGGTAGCGACAATCTCTCTCGGTTTCGAGATTTATTATTCAATGGTCGTGATGCAATTTCTCCTCTGCCAGATGGCCGCTGGCCGGATAGTGAGATGGCTGTCGAAGGAGGCTTTGTTTCGGATGTCGATTTGTTCGATCCATTATTCTTCGGGATCACGCCGCGCGAAGCCGAAGCGATGGACCCGCAGCAACGGCTGCTTTTGTTGACGGCATGGCACGCCTTGGAAGACGCAGGACTTCCTCCCGATCGTTTGGCTGGAACGCGTACCGGCGTGTTCGTTGGAATTAGCACCCACGATTATTTAAGCGCGCAAATTGCGCGAAGCGCCGCGTTGGATGGTCATACTGGGACTGGTAGCGCAATGTCCGTTGCGGCCAATCGAATTTCTTATTTGCTCGACTTGCACGGCCCGAGCTTTGTGGTTGATACCGCTTGCTCATCGTCCCTCGTGGCTATACATCAGGCGAGAAATACCTTGCGCAATGGCGAGTGCGATATCGCTATTGTCGCCGGGGTGAACTTGATGTTGCATCCGGATCTGACGGAAATTTTCAAGCAAGCGGGAATGATGGCGGCGGATTTTCGTTGCAAGTCCTTTGACGCCTCGGCCAATGGTTATGTGCGTGGCGAGGGTTGTGGCGTTGTGGTGTTGTGTCGCCAATCCGACGCGGTGCGTCGTAGATCTCGCATTTATGCAGAGCTTGTGGGATCCGCGATCAATCAAGATGGTCGAAGCAATGGACTGACAGCTCCCAACGGACTCGCGCAACAATCGGTAATTCGAGACGCGCTGAAAAGCGCCGGTGTAGACGCGGCGCAAGTGGGATACGTTGAAACACACGGCACAGGAACTCCACTCGGCGATCCTATCGAAGTCGCCGCCTTGCGTGCCGTGTATGACCGGGAGGGAGTAACAAGGCCGTTATGGCTGGGCGCCGTCAAAACACAAATTGGTCACTTGGAAGCGGCGGCGGGCATTGCCGGTTTGATCAAGACTTGCATGGTGTTACACCAAGGGAAAATTCCTGGCAACCTGCATCTACAGACTATTAATCCGAAGATCAATCTAGATGGAAGTCGGCTGCGTTTGCCGCGGCAAGTGGAGCGCTGGGACGGGACGGATATTCGCTACGCTGGCGTTAGTTCGTTCGGATTCGGCGGCAGCAATGCGCACGTCGTGCTGCGGTCCGTGAACTCACAAGTAGCCTCGCTTCAAGTCGCTTTGCCCAATCTGTTTATATTGTCGGCGCATGATGAGCGAGCATTGCAGGATCTGGTTCAGCAGGTTGTTCACGATTGGAATCGATCCCCTCTCAATGTCACGGAGCTTGCTGAGCTTTGTAGAGCAAGCCAAGTGCAACGGACTTTGCTTGCTACGCGGCTCGTTGTTATTTGTCGCGATCCAGAACAGGCGCATGCCGCCTTATCGGCTTATGCGGAGGGCGGTGGGCACGAGGATCTCGTGGTTGGGGAAAGTGGCGTTGCGATTCCTCAGTCACCCCTTGCGTTCTTGTTTACCGGCATGGGGGCGAATCACGTATCCATGGGGCGTGGTCTTTATGATGCGATTCCAACTTTCCGTATTGCGCTGGATAGAGTCGACGCGGCTTTACATCCTTACCTCAATCGGTCGATACGTGAGTTGTTTACTACCAGTGACGCCGAAGCAGCCATATGGCTGGAGAAGCCACACATTGCCCAGCCTGCGCTTTTTGCGCTCGAGTATGCGTTGGCTCATGTTTGGATTGGGTTGCTGGGCAAGCCGGATGTCGTCGCCGGTCATAGCTTCGGCGAATACACCGCGGCTTGTATCGCAGGGTTGTGGTCTGTCGATGAAGCTGCTCGTGTTATCGCTATTAGAGCTCACTTGATCGAGACTTTGGCGCTGCCCGGAGGTATGGTGGCTATTCGCGCGGCGCCAGCGGCTTTGGAGCATTTGATTAGCGCGCTGCCGGATAATGGACTTTCATTAGCTGCCGTCAATAGCCCGGAACATATTACTGTTTCCGGCGAGATGCCTTCGCTTAATAAGTGGATTGAAGATGTGGCTGCGTTGGGTGGGCGAGTTACTTGGTCGGAGAGTGGGTATGCCTATCACTCAACGTTGCTTCTGCCCATGGTGGATGAATTTGGCTCCACGCTGGAGAAGATTCGCTATGAAACGCCTTTAATCCCGGTCATTAATCATTTCACCGGTAAGGAGGCCGGCGCAGAAATTCGCGAGCCTGCCTACTGGCAGCATCATTTATTGGAGCCAGTGCACTTTTTCGATGGGGTGCAAGCGCTTGCGCGAATGAACGTTGGCGTATTCGTAGAAGTCGGACCACATCCGATTTTGTTGAATCACACACGTACCGCGCTTCCCGACGCGATTCGATTGGCAAGTGGTCGTCGGGAGGAGTCGGGGATTTCGGCGTTACTGAATTCTATTGCCCAAGCGGTCACAAGCGGGTTAGCCGTTAATTTTTCTGCACTCTATGGCGATGAGCCGGCGGGCGCTCCTCCTACCCGCTTATTACCCCTTTATCCTTTCGCGCGGGAGCGATATTGGTTCCGTGCGGATCGGTCGCGAGTTGGGCTGTCGCGGAGAACCGCTCATCCGTTATTAGGCGAAAAGCTCTCCCTTGCTGGTTCGTCGCAAACGCACTATCAAAGCTATCTCCCCGGCGGCGCTGATCTTGGCCTCGCCGATCATCGAATTAACGGTCAGTCAGTGTTGCCGGCGACTGCCTTAATCGATTGGTTTTTGGCTACTCGCAATCCGAGCTGGGAGCAGAGCGACGTCTGGAGCCTCACAAATCTTTCTATTGAATGCATGACGGTGTTAGCAGAAGAGACGGGGCAGTTCCTGCAAACGATTGTAAGCGTTCAGGAGGATGAAGTTGGCGTGGAGTTGTATCGCCGTTTTGAAACAGAGGAAGAATGGCGGCGGGTGGCTTCCGCCCGTTGGTCGCAAGTCGAGAAAGGCGGCGAACATTCGCCTCCTGTTGTGCAATCATTTGCTGATAGCGAACCGGGAAGCAACCTTTATCAGCTATTGCGATCCGCAGGACTTGAGTACGGCTCAACCTTTGCTCGCGTGTCTCGATTTGGCCAACAGGATGGAAGCTGGTGGGCTGAGTTAGCGCCTGTGAATCCGGAGCATAAGGATGCGTGGGTGAGCGATCCATTCACACTCGACGCCGCGCTGCACATCATTGCGTCGGCAATCAGTGACAAATCAATCATGCCGGCGGCGCCGGTCGAACTCGCTTCATTCCGGTTAACCGGATCGCTCTCGGGGAGGCTATTCGCAGTGGTTCGTCGTTGCGATCCGATGGTTGATGGCGTGATTGCCGATGTGGTTATTCAAGATGAAGTAGGTCGTGAGGCGGCGTATTTTGGCGGTTTACGTTTGCAACGTTTAGTGCCGGCGGAGGCCCGC
>DATLHW010000223.1:0-5041 GCA_035539675.1 Burkholderiales bacterium
TCGGCGAATTAACGCGGCGGACTTTGATTTGGATGCGCTGGCGCAGGCGTCCGATGGGTTTTCCGGGGCTGAGATTGAACAGGCGATCGTTTCTGCAATCTATGAGGCATTGGCGGCGGATGCTGGCTTGAATGCGGAGCACGTGATGCAGGAGTTGCGCCGGACGCGACCGCTGTCGGTTGTTCGGGCGGAGGATGTCGCGGCGCTGAGGGCGTGGGCGGCGGAGCGGACGGTGTCGGCGGATTAGTTTTTTGCAAGAACGGGAGGGATTTACTCACCGCCTGCAATCGCGAGCAAGCTTGCTTCTACAGTGGCGTTTGGGTTGTTTTATGCAGTGTGCTGAATTAACGTTTCACGCGACTTTATATAGATGATCATCTACCTTCACGGCTTTAACAGTTCCCCCGAATCCTTCAAGGCCAACGTCGTCAAGCATCGACTCGCTGAACTCGGCAGAGCCGACGAATTCTTGTGTCCTAAATTGCCGTGGCGTTTTTCCGACGCCGCCGCCTTGATCGACAACATGCTCGTAAGCCTTGCCGGCAAACCCGTTTGTCTTATCGGCAGCTCACTTGGCGGCTTTTACGCGACCCATTTCGCCGAAAAGTACGGCTTGGCCGCCGTCATGGTGAACCCTGCCGTCAAACCCTATGAAAGCCTAGCCAAGTATCAGGGGCCGCAACGCAATCTTTACACTGGCGAGGAATACGTGTTGGAGCCCGCGCACGTCGATGAGCTATTGGCCATCGATGTTCCGAAAATTACTCGTCACCAGCGCTATCTGCTGCTCACCAAAACCGGCGATGAGGTGCTCGACTACCGGCAAGGCGCGCAGAAGTTCATCGGCGCCTCACAGATCGTGATCGAAGGTGGCGACCATGCTTTCCAGGACTTCGGTTTATATGTCGATCGCGTCATCGTGTTCGCGGATAACCATGCCGCCGAAGGTATAATGCCGTCTGTTCACTCTAATCCCAGGTCTCCATGAATGTCTTTTACGAAGACGACGGCCACTTCAAAGTAGGCGCCATCTTCGCCGATAACAACACCTCTTTGCAGGTGGAAGCGCCGCACGGTAAACGCTCCAAAATCAAAGCGCAGGCGGTGTTGTTGCGCTTCGAGTCGTCCATGCATGAATTCATGGCGCTCGCCGATAAAGTCGCTGGCGAGATAGAGCTCGACTTTCTCTGGGAAGTGAGCGGCCAGAACGAGTTCGGGTTCGAGGATCTGGCGCGCGAGTATTTTGGCCGGACGCCGACGGCGCCTGAATTGGCTGGTCTAGTGATTCGCCTGCATGGCGCGCCGATGCATTTCTACAAGAAGGGGCGCGGCCGGTACAAACCTGCACCACCCGATGCGCTCAAGTCGGCGCTCGCTAGCGTGGAGAAAAAGCGGTTACTGGCTGAACAGCAGGCCCGATATGTCGCCCAATTGAGCGAATTCCAATTGCCGCCGGAATTTGCGCCGCATCTCAATCATTTGCTATACAAACCCGACCGAAACTCGATCGAGAACAAGGCGTTGGAAGCTGCTTGCGAGGCATTGCAGCTTTCGCCGGTGAAGCTGTTGGAAAAATGCGGCGCCATTCCATCGGTTCATGACTATCACATGAATCGTTTCCTGTTCGATTACTTTCCGCGTGGTGTTGGATTCGATATGGAATTTCGCGTCGAGCCGGCAGTGGAGTTGCCGTTTGCGGACGTCCAGGCGTTTAGCATTGATGATGCCGCTACCACCGAGATCGACGATGCTTTTTCAGTGACGCCGCTTGCGGATGGCGGACGACGCATTGGCGTTCACATTGCGGCGCCTGCGCTGGGATTTCCTCCGGGGTCGGATTTGGATGCTATCGCTCAAGACCGGATGTCCACGGTTTATCACCCAGCCGGCAAAATCACCATGTTGCCGGAAGACCTCATCGCCCAATTCACGCTGGCGGAAAATCGCGTTTGCCCAGTGTTGTCGCTTTACATCACGGTCGATAGCGATCTCCGCATTGTTGGAATGGAGAATCGGGTCGAACAAGTGAAAATCGCCCACAACCTGCGGCTGGATGCGCTGGATACGGTATTTACCGAAGAGAATATCGCGACCGACGCCGGAGATTATCCATACAAGGCCGAGCTGAACTTTCTGTGGCGTCTCGCTTCCGTGCTCGAAGCAGCCCGGGGCAAAGGGGAGAACGGCGGACAAGTCCGCGTGGACTATACGTTCCAGGTTGAAGGCGATCGAGTAAGAATCGATACTCGGCGGCGCGGGAATCCGTGCGACAAGGTCGTATCCGAACTGATGATTCTAGTGAACAGCTCGTGGGGCGAGTTGTTGGCGAAAAACGAGATCCCAGGGCTCTACCGGGTGCAACAGGGCGGTAAGGTTCGCATGTCCACCCATCCGGCTCCTCACGAAGGATTGGGCGTGGCTCAGTACGCTTGGAGCAGTTCGCCTATTCGCCGTTATACGGATCTGGTCAATCAACGCCAGATCGCCGCCCATTTGTTGGGCGCTCCGTCGCCCTACCCAGCGCCATCGCACTTATTCGAGATCATGCGGGCTTTTGAATTGGCGTATGACGCCTATGCGGAATTTCAGCGCGGCATGGAACGTTATTGGTGTTTACGTTATCTACAGCAAGAGGGAATCACGACTGTTACGGCGACGGTTATTCGCGATAATCTGGTTCGCTTCAACGAACTGCCTTTGGTGGTGAAAGTGAATGATCTGCCGACCCTACCGTCGGGAAGCCCGGTCGAGCTGGAAGTGGATGGAATCGACTTCTTTAATCGCGAGGCGGTCTGCCGTTTTCGCCAAACCGTGAACGCGGCTGCGACGGCGTGATCGTGATATAAAGCATAGGACTTACGCAAAAACGCCCCAGCGGCGTTGCGCCTCCTTGCCGTACAAGCGCTTGTCTATGTCGGCGCAGCCTTGCTGGGACGCTTTTGCGTAAGTCCTAAAAGCAGATACTCATTAGTTGATGACCATGAAATATAGAAGGGCGTGAAGAATTCTTCGTAAAATAAAAACTCGCCAAGATGCGATGGGTATTCAACGCCCATCTTGGCGGAATACCTTCGGCGCTCCGCATCCTAGCGATGAGTTTCATAGGGGACTTAGATCCCCACAAAACAGGAGAAACTGGTGGCTAATACCAATGCAGCCAAAGTGGTATCCCTGGGGGAGCGAAGACATGCTTCGCTTGGAACGGAAGCTCGCAAGTTACAGCGCCCTTCGATAATCATGCCGGATGAGCCATCGGCGCTTCCGCCTAGATTCGGCGCCTCGTTAATCCTATCGGTTGTTTTCCACGTCCTCGTCGTTTTCTTTGTCACATTCGCATTACCCAACCCCCGAGTTCTGATCCCGCCAAGCACGACATTGGACGTGGTGCTGGTGAACAGCAAATCGGCTAAGGAGCCCATTAATCCGGATGTGCTTGCGCAAGCTAACCTGGATGGCGGTGGAAACACCGACGAGAAAAGGCGGGTGAAGTCACCGCTTCCTGTTGCGCCAGTTGAGACTAACGGAACTGACAACGAAGAGTTGACGAGCCGAGTGCAGGACCTGGAGCAGCAGGCGCGCCAATTGATGACCCAGATCAAATCCGACAAAAAGGTGGATGTGCCGTCGCCCGATGGACAGCCCACCGAAAAGCATGACGAGGGAACGCCTGCGGATCTCGTGGAAAAGAGCATGCAAATGGTGCGGATGCAGGGGCAGGTTTCCCGCAATTGGGATAGTTATCAGCAGCGTCCCAAGCGAACGTTCATCGGCGCTCGCGCCAAGGAGTTTCGCTTCGCCATGTATGCTGATCAGTGGCGACAGAAGATCGAGCAAGTCGGCAACCTCAACTATCCGGAAGAAGCCAAGATCAGCAAGCTGTACGGCAGTTTGCAAATGACTGTCGCCATCAAAGCCGACGGAACTGTTGAGCGCGTCGACATCAACCGATCTTCCGGATATAAAGTTCTGGACGATGCGGCCAAACGAATTGTGCTCCTGGCTAGTCCATTTTCCCGATTCCCGGATGAGGTGAGAAAGGATACCGATATTCTCGAGATAACTCGTACGTGGGCGTTTACGCGGGAAGATCAGATGTCGGCTGAGTGACAAGCCGCTGACTTGTGATCAGTCTCGCTGAATGAGCGGGGTAAGTACTTGTAGGGCGGAAAAGCGATAGCGCCTTCCGCCCTACCGCGCTGGGATGAGGGGATCCTGCAAGCTTGTTGTCAGGAGGAAGCCATTAAAAAATACGCCATTGCTATTCACGGCGGCGCAGGCGCTATCACTCGCGCTGCATTGACCTCAGAACTCGAAGCCGAATATCACCTCGCACTAGAGCGCGCGGTTCGTGCAGGGCATGATTTGTTGGCCCGCGGAGGCTCCAGTCTGGATGCGGTGACTGCCGCAGTTATCGTGTTGGAAGATGATCCTCTGTTTAATGCCGGTCATGGCGCCGTGTTCAATGCGGAAGGCCAGCACGAACTCGACGCAGCCATCATGGACGGCGCCAATCTCAAAGCTGGCGCGGTCGCTGGACTCAAGCGAGCCAGGAATCCTATTCTCGCCGCGCGCGCTGTCATGGAAAAAACACGACATGTCTTACTTGTCGCCGAAGGCGCCGATGCATTCGCGGAATCGCAAGGCCTGGAAATGGTTTCGCCAAACTACTTCTATACCGAGTCCCGCTGGCATTCGTTGACTCGTATGCAGGAGCGCCTACGAGCGGGCGAGATGAACTCGCCGGTAAGCGATCAGGACAAACACGGCACTGTCGGCGCGGTTGCATTGGATGCCGCCGGCAATCTCGCCGCCGCGACTTCCACTGGCGGAATGACTCACAAGATGGTGGGGCGCATCGGCGATACGCCGATTATTGGCGCGGGGACGTATGCCGATAACAGCACTTGCGCGGTGTCCTGTACGGGAGATGGCGAATATTTCATTCGCCTTGCGGTGGCGCATGAAATCGCCTCGCGCATTCGTTATCTTGGCGAATCAATGCAAGTTGCTACAGCGTATGTTGTTATGCAGGCGCTGCCGG
>DATLHW010000224.1:0-3933 GCA_035539675.1 Burkholderiales bacterium
CCCCAGCCCTCTCCCCTCAAGGGAGAGGGAGTATTCGCAGCTAAGCGACCAGGATTTTTTTGAACACCTTGTACGAAACATCAACAGCGGGGGCATAGATGGGAGATATCAATCGCGTCGCATTGTTCGGCAAACTGAATAGTCAAGCTTACAAGGCGATCGAAGGCGCTACCGTATTTTGCAAGTTACGCGGCAATCCTTATGTGGAGTTGGAGCATTGGTTCCAGCAGATCTTGAGCGGCCAGGATTCGGATCTGCATCGCATCGTCAAACATTTTGAGATCGATGCGTCGCGGCTCGCCAAGGATTTGACCGATGCGTTGGATCGTTTGCCGCGCGGGGCGACATCCATCTCCGATTTATCGGCGCACATCGAGAATGCGGTGGAGCGAGGCTGGGTTTATGGCACCTTGATGTTCGGCGACATGCAGGTGCGCACGGGCTATTTGCTCGTCGGCATGTTGAAGACGCCTTCGTTGCGTAACGCGCTTTTCAACATCTCCCGTCAGTTCGAGCGCATCAAGCCCGATGTGCTGTCCGACGATTTGCCGAAGATCATTAAAGGCTCTCCCGAGGAGTTGTTACAGGCGACCGATGGCTCCGGCGCGCCCGGCGAGGCCAGCGGCGCAATGGCGCCGGCGGCGATGGGCAAGCAGGAGGCGCTGAAGAAGTTCGCCGTCGATCTGACCGAGAAGGCGCGCAAGGGCGAGATCGATCCGGTCACCGGACGCGATGAGGAGATACGGCAGATCGTCGATATCCTGATGCGTCGTCGGCAGAACAACCCGATACTTACTGGCGAAGCTGGCGTGGGTAAGACTGCCGTTGTCGAAGGCTTTGCTGTCCGTATCGCCAAAGGCGATGTGCCGCCGCCGTTGAAGGACGTGTCGTTGATGACGTTAGACATCGGCTTGTTGCAAGCCGGCGCCAGCATGAAGGGTGAGTTCGAGAATCGGCTGCGCCAAGTGATCGACGAAGTGCAGTCATCGCCGAAACCCATCATCTTGTTCATCGACGAAGCGCATACGTTGATCGGCGCAGGTGGCGCGCAAGGCACCGGCGACGCGGCGAATTTGTTGAAGCCGGCGTTGGCTCGTGGAACCTTGCGCACCATCGGCGCGACAACCTGGGCCGAGTACAAAAAATATTTCGAGAAGGATCCGGCGTTGACTCGCCGTTTCCAGGTCGTGCAAGTGCCGGAGCCATCCGAAGAGAAAGCAATTCTGATGGTGCGTGGCGTCGCCTCGACGTTGGAGAAACATCATCGCGTGCAGCTTCTGGATGAAGCGCTGGAAGCGGCGGTCAAACTCTCGCATCGTTATATTCCCGCACGACAATTGCCGGACAAGGCCGTCAGCTTACTCGATACGACATGCGCCCGCGTCGCGATCAGTCAGCATGCGACGCCGCCGGAAGTGGAGGATTGTCAGCGACGCATCGAAGCGTTGGATGTCGAGTTAGCCATCATTGGACGGGAAGAGGCGGTTGGCATTCATGTCGGAACCCGTCGCGTCGATGCCGAGCAGAAATTGGGAATCGAGAAAGAGCGGCTTGTCGGACTCGAGGCGCGTTGGAAGGAAGAGAAGGAACTGGTCGATAAGCTTCTCGAACTACGCCGGAAGTTAAGAGCAGGTGGGAAGCCGGTGGACGATAGCGCTGCCGCAGCTGCCGCTGTACCCCAACCTTTGGCGGAGACTAAGGGAAATAAAACGCCCGTCCCCGAAGAGGTCGCCTTGTCGCCGGAAGAGCGGCAAAAACTCCTCGCTGAACTACATGAACTGCAAGGTAAGCTGCACACGCTCCAAGGCGAGTCTCCGTTGATCATGCCGATCGTGGATGCAACGGCGGTGTCTTCCGTGGTCGCGGACTGGACCGGCATTCCAGTTGGCCGCATGGTGAAGAACGAAGTGGAGACGGTGCTCAAGTTGGCCGAGACCTTGAATCAGCGAATCATCGGTCAGCGTCACGCGTTGGAAATGATCGCCAAGCGCATTCAGACCTCGCGCGCCAAGCTCGACAATCCGAACAAACCCATTGGTGTGTTCATGCTGTGCGGCACCTCCGGCGTGGGTAAAACCGAAACCGCGCTGGCGCTGGCGGAATCCCTGTACGGCGGCGAGCAGAACGTCATCACGATCAACATGAGCGAGTTCCAGGAAGCGCATACCGTTTCCACGCTGAAAGGCGCGCCGCCGGGATATGTCGGCTATGGCGAGGGCGGCATTCTGACCGAAGCCGTGCGTCGCCGTCCCTACAGCGTCGTGTTGCTGGACGAAGTGGAGAAAGCGCATTCGGATGTGCATGAGATGTTCTTCCAGGTGTTCGATAAAGGTTGGATGGAAGACGGGGAAGGGCGCTACATCGATTTCAAGAATACGATCATTCTGCTGACCACTAACGCCGGTTCGGATCTGGTCATGGGCATGTGCCGCGATCCTGAATTGACGCCCGATCCCGATTCGCTGGCAAAGGCGTTACGGGAGCCGCTGCTGAAAGTTTTCCCGCCTGCGTTGTTAGGGCGGCTGGTGGTGATTCCCTACTATCCGCTCTCCGACGACATGCTTTCCAACATCGTCCGGCTGCAACTCGGCCGCATCAAGAAACGGGTGCAAGAGAACCACAAGATTCCGTTTGAATACGACGAAGAAGCGGTGAAGCTTATCGTCAGCCGTTGCACCGAACTGGAAAGCGGCGGGCGTATGATTGACACCATTCTGACCAACACCGTGTTACCGCGAATCAGCGAGGAATTTTTGAAGCGGATGGTGGAGGGTAAGTCAGTTGGAATGGTGCGAGTGAAAGTGAGCGATGGCGATTTTGGTTATGACTTCGAGTAGTTTTGGAAAACGTTGTTCTGAATGTTTGAAGTAGTGGTCAGTCACGCTGAATTAACACTGGGATAAGGACGCGTAGGGCGGAAAAGCGATAGCGCCTTCCGCCGCATGCCGATTTGAAACGGGTATCGCCTGATTGCGCGACATCCGGCGGAAGGCGCTATCGCTTTTCCGCCCTACGCGTCCGATAAAATCACTGTGACTGACCAGTAGAAGGAAAACCATTTTATAAGGTTAGGACTTACGCATAAGCGTTCTGGCAAGGCGCGCTGACGCAGACAGTACGAACTTGTACGACAAGGAAGCGCAACGCCGCTAGGACGCTTATGCGTAAGTCCTAAGGTGTTTAATTATTCACGGGAGGGATACGAACATGGGCTGGACGATACAAAATGCTAGCGACGGCATCGCCTATAACATCTACTTGCAAGACCAGGACAATAGCTGCGCCTGTGCTTCTATCGCAATGTTCGCGCGCGTTGCGCAGGGTAAAACACTCGACGAATCGACCGTGCGCGGTTGGGTGAAGGCCGCCGAGGGCGGTAAGAATACCGACAAGGAGGGCGTGCGCAGTTTTCAAAAGGTTGCAACGTCCCGCGATCTGTATGGCGATGTATTCAAAAATCTTAAAGTGACCAGCTTCCCGGTGAAGGGGTCACAAAATGTCGCGAAATGGATCGGAAAAGTGTCCAACGCCCATCCGGCCGTAGTAAGCGTAGGCTGGCGAGTATGGAATCCCGGCACGGGCACATGGGATAGAGCCGGCGGACACGCGGTCCTGGCGGTGAAGATCTATGGCGGCAACGTGATCTTCCTGGACCCGGGTATCGGCGTGGTCGAAATTCCAGTTGGGAATCTGCCGGTGTATACGGTACAGTATCCTGGGGCTGCGGCAGCTTCGCAGGGCTACATGGAGGAGATGCGTACGACGTAGCGGTTGGAGTTGTCCGCGGCGCGCCCAGATCGGTTGTGAATGAATTCACTGCATGGTTTGAGTTCTTCACAACCGTCTGAAAAGATGTCTGAATTGCTTTTCGAGGGCGCTTAGGATCGGGAAGTTATTTCTTACTCGATCCTTAATGGTTTTACCGCGGATGTT
>DATLHW010000225.1:0-5370 GCA_035539675.1 Burkholderiales bacterium
GTTAAGGATGAACCCGTTCAAGATCAGCCACCAAGCTAAACGTGGAATTTCGACTACGCGTCGATCGCTCAGGAATTGTTTCAGGTAAGGGCGTACCGCGGACGCAGTCGGTTTGTCGGGGGTGCCGAGGTTAACTAGCAAAATGCCGGTTTTGAGAATGGAATCGTGAGTAAAGCTGGGTTCAGGGAGATATTTCATTTGGGTGTTTACGTTTGAAAAGAGGAGGCGGGTAGGAGCGAGCTTGCTCGCGATTGTCTGCGTGGCCCCAGAACCGCCGCTTCGCGAGCAAGCTCGCTTCTACACCGGTTGTGGAGGTTTCAATAAGACAGGGCGCTAGACAATAATTTCGCCGTCACATCCACAATGGGAATAACCCGTTCATAAGCCATTCGGGTGGGGCCAATGACAGCCACTGCGCCAACAACCTGCCCATTAACCTCGTAAGGCGCGGTCACGATGCTTACCTCATCTAGCGCCGACAGATCCGATTCGCCACCTATGAAAATCTTAACGCCGTCGGCTTGGTTGCTGACTTCCATCAATTGCATCAAGGTGGTTTTTTCGTCGAACACCGCGAACAGCTTACGCAGGCTGTCCATGTTGGAAGACAAGTCCTGGACGTTTAGAAGTTTGTGTTCCCCGGTCAACACCAAATCGCCGCGCCCAGACTTATTAACGTCGCCGCCTGTCTCCACGACTGCCGACATCAGACGAGAAATATCCTGATGCAAGTCCCGTAATTCCTTGGCGAGCGATTCCCGTACGGTGTCGAATTCCAGTCCGGCGTAGTTCTGATTCAGATAATTGGCGGCCTGGACGAGTTGTGACGGGGTGAACGGCTTTTCCGTCAGGATGATGCGGTTCTGTACATCGCCGTCAGTGGACACGATAATCAGCAAAACTCGTTTTTCCGACAGGCTTAGGAATTCGACATGTCGAAACGCGGTGCGTCGACGCGGCGCCATGACCAGGCCGGCGAAGCGAGTGAGTTCCGAGAGCAGCTGAGACGCTGAGGAGACCAGCTTTTGCGGATCGTCGGAATGTAATTGCTTTTGCAGCCCTTGCAGTTCGTTTTGTTCCAGGGGTTTTATGGTCAGCAAGGTATCCACGAACAATCGATAGCCTCGCGGCGTGGGTACGCGGCCAGCGGAGGTATGCGGACTGACGATAAGGCCCATGTCTTCCAGATCGGCCATGATGTTGCGGATCGATGCGGGGCTTAGCTCCAGACCGGAGTACTTCGAAAGCGCACGCGAGCCGACAGGCTGGCCTTCGATGATGTACCGTTCGACCAATGTTTTTAGTAGGCTTTGTGCGCGTTCGTTCAGCATGAGGTCAATTCTACTTGCGTTGTACTCGTTGACAAAGGGGACGGTATTATTTGTTATCGCGTTTCCCGTGTTGTTTCGTTATTTGTCGATCATCGTCTATGCGCTTGGTTAAGCGATAGTTATTCGACCTGACACGCTCTACTGTTCTCCGGACGCATTTTCCGAGTTACGATACTAAAACCAACTATGTCCCAAAAATTCCAAACCATCGCCCTGATCGGCAAGCTTGATTATCCCGGCATTCGCGCGCCGCTTATTCGCATTATCCGCTTTCTACGGGAACGAAACGTTGATGTTGTCGTTGTTGACGCCACGGCCATTCATTTGGACGGGGGCGATTATCGTGTCGCCACAATCGATGAGATCGGTCAGCAGTGCGATCTCGTCGTCGTAATGGGAGGTGATGGCACCTTGCTTTCCGCTGCTCGTCAATTGGCCGATTATCAGGTTCCAATCACCGGAGTGAACCTCGGCAGACTGGGTTTTTTGACCGATATTCCCGTCGATGTGATGGAGACCGTCCTGAACGCAATGCTTGACGGCGCATATACTGAAGAGGAGCGGCTGCTGCTTTCCGCAGTGGTTGTGCGTAAGCGGGATAAGATTTTCCGCACGTTGGCGTTCAATGACGTCGTCGTCAGTCGCGGCGCCATGGGGGCGATGATCGAATTCGAAGTGTATGTCGACGGCCAGTTTGTCTATAACTTACGCTCCGATGGATTGATCGTTTGCACGCCTACAGGTTCGACGGCTTATTCTTTATCCAGCGGGGGACCCATTTTGCACCCATCCTTACCGGCGATGGCCTTGGTGCCCATTGCGCCGCATACGCTTTCCAATCGGCCGATTGCGTTGCCCAAGTCGGCGACAGTCACGGTCGTCATGGTGCGGGGGCACGATCCAAGAGTGAACTTCGATGTCCAATCCTATTTCGAACTCAAGACAGGAGACAAGGTGGAGATCAAGGCGCATCGCCATTCGATTCGACTATTGCATCCCGAAGGCCATAGTTACTTCGCGATGCTGAGAGAGAAGCTGCATTGGTCCGAGAAGCTGTAAACAGGATGGGATCTTAAAATATGTTGTCACGTCTTTCGATTCGCGATTTTGTGATTGTCGATGCGCTTGAACTGGACTTTACGGCGGGTTTCACCGTCCTGACGGGAGAGACAGGCGCCGGCAAGTCGATTCTCATCGATGCGCTGGCGCTGACGCTCGGCGGTCGTGCTGATGCGAGCATTGTTCGCTCAGGCAGCGAACGGGCGGAAATCACTGCGGAGTTCGATATTGGCGACTTGCCGCAGGTCGCCGCCTGGCTTCACGAGAACCAGCTTGAAGGCGATGAGGATGTTTTATTCCTTCGCCGCACCGTCGAGGCGGCAGGGCGATCTCGCGCCTTTATCAACGGGCGTACCGCGACTGCGCAGCAATTGAAGGAAATCGGTGAGCAATTGGTTGATATTCATGGCCAGCACGCGCATCAGAGTTTGCTGCGACGGGATGCGCAGCGCAGCTTGCTCGATAATCTGGGTGGACTGACGGAGTTGGCTCGTTCAACTGCGGATCGCCATCAGACTTGGCAGAGAATCCGTGAAGCGCGCGAGGAGCTCAGTCGCAATGCCGAAGCTGTCGCTGCGGAGCGCGATCAACTGACGTGGCAGATTCGTGAATTGACCACGCTCGCTTTCGAGCCAGCTGTTTGGCAGGAAACCGTCGAAGAGCATGCACGGCTATCGCACGCCGCGAGTTTGATCGAGGGGGCGGAAGCGGGTCTTCAAGCCTTGTCGGAAGCGGATGGAGCGGTTATTTCCGTGGTCACGAGCACGCTCGCCCGATTGCAGCAGTTGACGGATGTGGACAGCCGGTTGAAGGAAATAACGGACGTGCTAGAACCCGCGCAGATCCAGTTGCAGGAAGCGGCCTACGGTTTACGTCACTATTTGCAGCGCATCGAACTCGATCCCGGACGGCTGTCGGAAGTCGAGCGACGGCTCGCGGAAGTGCATGAGATGGCGCGTAAGTATCGCGTGACTCCCGAAGAGCTTCCTGATCTGTTGGCCGCAAAGCAGTCGCGTCTGGACGAATTGGGTGGCGATGGTAATGAAGAGGCCCTGCTGGCCCGCGAAAAAGCCGCCGAGGCCGCCTATATGGATGTCGCCAGCAAGCTGAGCCAAGGACGGAAAAAAGCCTCGAAGACGATGTCAGAGCAAGTCACCGCCAGCATGCAGACGTTAGCGATGTCTGGCGGAAAATTCGAAGTGGCTTTGCAACCATTGGCGAGCCCCGCGTCCTTCGGTTTGGAGCAAGTCGAATTTCAGGTCGCCGCTCACGAGGGCATGCCGGTCGGCCCGCTGGCTAAGGTGGCTTCCGGTGGCGAATTGTCGCGCATCAGTCTGGCGGTTCAAGTGATTCTTTCAAAGATCGCGGCGGTTCCCACGTTGATCTTCGACGAAGTGGACGTCGGCATCGGCGGTCGTGTCGCGGAAGTTGTCGGGCAATTGCTGCGGCAGCTCGGTGATACGTACCAGGTCATGTGCGTTACCCATTTGCCGCAAGTCGCAGCGAGCGGCAATCACCACTGGCGGGTAATGAAATCCGCCGTGGGCGGCGCCGTGCGTTCCCGGATCGATCCGCTGGATGCCGAAGCGCGAATCGAGGAGCTTGCGCGCATGCTGGGCGGCGTCAAGATTACCGAGACGACGCGTAAGCATGCTAAAGAGATGTTGGGGGTGAAGTGACCAGGAGATGGTATTTAAAAACCCCCATCTGCGTCCCATTCCATTAACTGGATGACTCAATGAAACACAGCCGCTCAATCATTCAAGACGTTCGCGGTTTTCGTTACCACATTCGCAGCTGGGGAAATGAGCGCCATCCCAAGTTGTTTTTATTGCATGGCTGGCTGGATGTCTCTGCTTCTTTCCAGTTCATGGTCGATGCGTTAAAAGACGAATGGCATGTGCTGGCTCCTGACTGGCGCGGTTTCGGATTTTCGGAGTGGCAGAAAGGCGGCTATTACTTCGCTGACTACCTTGCCGATTTGGAGCTCTTGCTTGAACATTTTTCTCCCCATAAACCGACGACCCTGATCGGACACAGCATGGGCGGCAATATTGCTTGCCTCTATGCGGGCGTGCGCCCCGAACGGGTCAACAGATTGGTGACGTTGGAAGGCTTTGGACTGCGGGACGCTTCCTCGGAGCTGGCGCCCGAGCGTTACGCCAAGTGGTTGTCGTATCTCGTCAAGCCGCCGCAGTTCCGCCCCTATTCCAGTTTTGACGCCTTGGCCAAGCGATTGCGTGACAACAATCCTCGGCTTAGTGAAAGCAAGAGTCTGTTTCTTGCTCACCATTCCGGCAAATCTTTGCCATCCGGTGAAGTGATTTTCAACAGCGATCCTTTTCACAAAGCGATCAGCCCCGTGCTTTATCGGTTGGACGAAGCGAAGGCTTGCTGGAGGAAAATCAAGGCGCCAGTGCTATGGGTCGCGGCCAAGGAATCGGAAATTTACAAGGTGCATCAGGAAGCGCCGGAGGATTACCAAAGGCGCAAGGCCTGCTTCGCGAACGTTGAGGAAGTTGTGTTGAGTGAGGCGGGGCATATGATGCACCACGATAAACCCGAAGAGTTGGCGGCGACTATCGAACGCTTTCTGCGGAAGCATGCGTAGATTGTCGTTGTCCGTTTGCCGCCTGTAGGAGCGAGCATGCTCGCGATTGTCTGCGTGGCCCCGGAACCATCGCTTCGCGAGCAAGCTCGCTCCTACCCTCGAATCGGTTCATTACACCCGTTGCTGTAGCCAAGCCCCAATCGACTCGATCTCTTCCATGCACACCGAATGCTGCATCGGATACTGGCTCCACTCCACTTCATAACCCGCCCGTTGCAGCTCGTCCCGGGAATAGGTCGCCATCGCCAGCGGAATGATCTGATCGTCCAATCCATGCGCCATGTAAATAGGAATCGCCCTGTTGGCTTCGCTCCGTTCGGCAGCCAGCAAGTTCGGTAGCGCCAAATAGGTGGATAGCGCAAGGATGCC
>DATLHW010000226.1:0-18762 GCA_035539675.1 Burkholderiales bacterium
TTTTTTCGAGCCACATTGTCGCGGCGCACCGCGCGGGAGATCATCTTTAACATACCGCGCAAAATTTGAACCTCCTCACGCTCCAGACGAACGCGACTAAAAATACGCCGAATACGAGTCATCAAACGTTTCGGATGATCAGGATTTAAAAAGCGAACCTCGGTTAGCGTTTGCTCCAAATGCTGATACAAGCGCTCGACCTCCTCAAACGCCGCCAGTGGAAATTCCGTAACAGGTAGAACCTGTTCGCCCTCCTCCGCCATGCGTAATTCGTAGCACATCACTTGCACTGCAGCGGCTAAATTAAGCGACGAGTATTCGGGATTAGCGGGAATATGCGCAATTAGCTGACACTTCAGCACATCCTGGTTGGACAACCCAGACATTTCCGTACCAAAGACCAACGCGACATCCCCCTCATTCGTGCACGAGATCGCTTTGCACGCAGCGTCGCGAGCATGTAAGGCCGGATGCGCCAATTCACGCGATCTCGCCGTGACAGCGATGGCGAGCGTCGTTCCCACCAAAGCGTCATCTACGCTCGCGCACAGCACTGCATCGTTTAGCACATCGGTGGCGCCGCTAGCCATCGCGAATGAATGGCCATCCGGCAAGGTTTTTGGCTTAACCAAATAAAGCCGATTTACACCCATGGTTTTCATTGCGCGCGCGGCCGCGCCAATGTTGCCGGGATGGGATGTCTCGACGAGCACGATTCGGACACGTTCAAGCGGGAATGTAGTATTCATATTAGAATTACGCCCCTGTGCGCAACAGGTGCATAGCAACGCCTTTAAATCCTAAGATCTCAATTCTCATTATGCATCCCATGCTCAATATCGCCGTCAAGGCGGCGCGTAAGGCTGGCGCAATTATCAATCGCGCCTCATTAGACGTAGACAAACTAACAATTCAGCGCAAGCGACAAAACGATTTTGTGTCAGAGGTGGATCACGCTGCTGAAGAGGCGATCATTGAAATTCTCCAGGACGCCTATCCAGAGCATGGAATTTTAGCAGAAGAAAGCGGTGTTTCCGGAAGCAAGTCAGGCGGCGCCGTCGAATATCAGTGGATTATCGATCCACTGGATGGCACCACGAACTTTCTGCATGGTTTGCCGCAATACGCCGTATCGATAGCCTTAGCCAACAAAGGCGTGCTCGAGCAGGCGGTGATTTTTGATCCAACAAGAAACGAACTTTTCACAGCGACACGGGGTCGCGGCGCATTTCTGAATGACCGACGCATTCGCGTAACCAAAACCCGTGAGTTGGCTGACGCCTTGATTGGCACCGGATTCCCCTATCGTGACTTCAGCCACCTGGGTCCGTACATGGCCATGTTCCGCGAGCTAACTCAAAAGACGGCAGGTTTACGCCGTCCAGGAGCGGCCGCCCTGGATTTGGCTTATGTCGCCTGCGGACGTTACGACGGCTTCTTCGAGCTTGGTCTGTCGCCTTGGGACATGGCGGCGGGGGCATTATTGCTGCTAGAGGCAGGAGGATTGGTTGGAGATATTTCAGGCGAACAAGGCTACCTCGAAAGCGGCAATATCCTTGCCGGCAATCCCAGAATTTTTTCACACCTGGTTCAGCTGAGTGCGGCTCATCTAGGATCTTTGCGTCTCGAAAGCGCAGGAAAGTCTTAAGTAGCTATGAATGACTCCTTGAGTAAAGCAAACTCGCTGGAAGGCCATACCCCAATGATGCAGCAGTACTTGCGCATCAAAGGGGAACATCCAGACATGCTGGTGTTATACCGAATGGGAGATTTCTACGAGCTTTTCTTTGGCGATGCGGAAAAAGCCGCACGGCTCTTGGATATCACATTGACGACCCGCGGGCAGTCCGGGGGACAGCCAATCAAGATGGCGGGAGTCCCTTACCATGCCGTGGAACAATACCTCGCCAAGTTGGTAAACCTCGGAGAATCCGTTGCGATCTGTGAGCAAGTGGGCGATCCCGCCACCAGCAAGGGTCCCGTGGAACGTAAAGTCGCACGTATCGTTACGCCAGGGACCTTGACCGACAGCGCTTTACTGGACGACTCTCGAGACGCACCGTTGCTAGCGATTAATTTAAAGCGCGATAAGGTCGGGTTGGCTTGGTTGAGTCTCGCTAGCGGCGTACTACGTGTATCGGAGGTGGATACCGCCCTGCTAACCAGCGAGTTGAATCGACTCGCACCCGCAGAAATTCTTACCCCTTCCGGCGTTGCAATTGAGGTAACAACAACCAAAACATGCCCAATCAGGACACTCGCCGCCCTTAACTTTGAAACTGATACAGCCCAGCGAGTGCTTTTGCGCCAATTTGACGCGACAACTCTTGCAGGTTTTGGTTGCGAAAAAATGCCGCTCGCCATCGGCGCCGCAGGCGCGCTCATCAGCTATGCGCGTCACACGCAGCAAGGCGATTTGCCGCACGTTACCGGTTTAACAGTGGAGCAAAGCACCGAATACGTAACGTTGGATGCGGCCACACGCCGGAATCTGGAGTTGACCGAAACATTGCGAGGAGAATCCGCGCCGACACTGATGTCAACACTGGATGTCACAGTGACAAGCGGGGGACGACGACTGCTAAGACATTCACTGCATCATCCTTTACGCAATCGGCGCGTATTGAAGGAAAGGCTCGATGCCGTAGAGAGCTTACTTAAGGATGGTTCTCCACCCCCGTTTACCCAATTGCAAGCCGCGATGCGGCGAATAGCGGACATCGAACGAATCGCCACGCGCGTCGCGCTCGCCACGGCGCGTCCTCGCGATTTATCCGCATTGCGTGACTCCCTGGTCGCCTTGCCTGTAGCGCAAGCGATGATGACCCCATTAAGAAGCCCCTACCTCGCTGAACTTTGCGTAAGTCTTACTTGCGATGCAACTCTCTTGTCGTTATTGCAGAATGCAATTCAAGATGAACCGGCTACGGTGCTACGAGACGGTGGAGTAATTCGCAACGGGTACGATATTGAGCTAGATGAACTCCGCAGTATACAAACCAACTGTGGCGACTTCTTGCTTGCGCTGGAAGCACGTGAACGTGAGCGAACTGGAATCACCAACCTCAAAGTCGAATATAACCGCGTGCATGGGTTTTACATTGAGGTAACTCATGCGAATACAGATAAAATCCCCGAAGACTACCGCCGTCGTCAAACCCTCCGCAACGCCGAGCGCTACATCACCTCAGAATTAAAGGCCTTCGAGGACAAAGCCCTGTCCGCGAATGACCGAGCCTTGGCGCGGGAAAAAATTCTTTATGAAGAACTGCTAAACAAGCTACGGAGCCATGTTCCGACGTTGCAATGTGTAGCCGCAGCGGTCGCCGAACTTGACATGCTTTGCGCATTCGCCAACAACGCCCAGCGACTGAACCTTTCGGCGCCGGAATTTAGCGAATACGACCTGATAGATATCGAGGCCGGGCGACATCCGGTTGTTGAAGCTCAAGTAAACAACTTCATCGCCAATGATGTAAAGCTATCTCGTGAGCGGCAAATGCTTGTCATTACCGGCCCGAACATGGGCGGAAAATCCACCCTCATGCGACAAACGGCGCTTATCGCGCTCATGGCTCACATTGGGAGTTTTGTACCGGCAAATCGCGCGATCCTAGGGCCAATAGACTGCATCTTCACGCGCATTGGCAGCTCTGATGACTTAGCGGGAGGGCGATCGACATTCATGGTCGAAATGACCGAAGCGGCGAATATTCTGCATAACGCCACGGAAAAGAGCTTAGTTCTACTTGATGAGATTGGCCGGGGCACTTCGACATTCGACGGTCTATCGCTTGCTTACGCCATAGCTCGTTATCTGGTCGAAAAAAGGCGCTGTTACACCCTCTTCGCCACACACTATTTTGAGCTAACCCGACTATCTGAAGAGTTTCGCAGTGTTGCAAACGTGCATCTCGATGCAGTGGAACATAAAGACCATATTGTCTTTCTGCATCGCCTGGAAGAAGGCCCTGCAAGCCAAAGTTATGGATTGCAGGTGGCTCAACTTGCCGGCGTACCGCGCAGCGTTATCCAACTAGCGCGGCGCCAGCTTGCCGAACTCGAACAACAAGCCATCGCGAATAACCCTCAAGGCGATCTATTTCAATCAGCGCCATCGCCATTTACTTTAGAACGGCATCCACTATTCGACGCTTTAGAGGCCCTGGATCCCGACACTTTAGCGCCTAAAGATGCGCTTGCGGCCTTATATGAATTAAAGCAGTTAAGTCAAAACAACGTGGCAGAAGCTGGGTAACTCGAATGGCTTTTTTGACATATCGTTAAGACGCACGCCGAAAAACAACGGCGTGCCAAACGTAATTTCTACTTAGTGCTGATGCCCGTGCTCACCATGCGGATGACCATGATCTAACTCTTCCGTTGTGGCCGGTCGGACCTCCATGACGGTGCAATTAAAATCCAACCCAATGCCAGCGAGTGGATGATTACCATCGACAACCACTTTGTCATCCGTCACATCGGTCACCGTGTAAAGGATGAAATCTTCGTCATCAGCGCCTTCTCCGCCCCCCTCGAACTGCATACCGACCTCGACATTCTCAGGGAAAAGCTCACGAGATTCGACGCGCAATAAGGTCTCGTCGTACTCTCCGAATGCATCATCCGGCTCCAATTGCACTGCGCACTGATACCCTACCGGCTGTCCGTGCAACGCCTCTTCGACCAGAGGAAATATACCGTCATAGCCGCCATGCAAATAGGAAAGCGTTGAGCCCGCATCTTCAAGCACTTCGCCGTCTCTGTCTTTCAATTCATAACTCAGGGTAACTACTGTGTCTTTGGAAATCTGCATAAGGAAACCTGTACGGTGGTTAATTATTGAAATAATACGCTAAACACAATGTATAGCCTACGCGCATTTTGATGAACGGCGCAACTTGCCACGGCCCGACTCATTCATCCCGCTTAATTAGCTTAAGAACCTCCTCGGCATGTCCCTTCGGACTAGCCACCTGCAGCACATGCTTAAGGGTTCCCTGCTTGTCGATTATAAATGTTAAGCGATTAACAGATGTTCGTCTCAAGCCATCCATTTCTTTGTCCTGGACGACCCCATACTTTCGACATACTTCACCTTCCGGATCAGCGAGCAAATTCACCGTAAGACCATGTTTGTCGCGAAATGAGGCGTGAGAAATACAATCATCGAGGGAAACGCCAAATACGATAGTTTCGTGGCGATTAAATTCATCCTCCAAATCACTGAAGTCAATTCCTTGCCTCACGCATGCTGGCGAGCCATCTCGGGGATAAAAGTAGAGCACGACATTTTTCCGACCAAGAAAATCTCTCAAGCTCACCATGTTCATACTTGCATCAGCAAGATCAAACCCTGGCGCTTTATCGCCAACTTCGACCATTGCATATCTCCTAGGCAGGAAGAGCGAATTTTAAACGAATTTGGCACGGCATGCGCGCAAGTAAATCAAGGTGCGCCACCGCGATACAGTTCAATATTAGTCAACTTTAGAACGCCCCACCCAACAAGAGATTTTTTGATGAAATCTCCAAGCATCACAATTCACGCGATATGATTACGGCGAAAACATTCACTCGTCGCCGCATGCTTTGTTAGGGTTTTCATGTAGGGCAAGCAAGAACGCACCATAGAGCAAGGTCATCGTTTCCAGCAACCGAAAGTCGCCTAAGTATTTAGTTAATGCGTCGAACTTCAGAGTTCCCCTCAGCAAACAAAATCAGCATTTACTCAAAGATTTGTTAACGAAATGAGCCCCAAACCTCTCGGCGGAATTACCGCAACCAAGTTCCTACGGGACTATTGGCAAAAAAAACCGTTACTTATTCGCCAAGCGTTCAACAACTTTATAGGCGTCGTTGAACGAGAAACGCTATTTGCCCTCTCCTGTCGCGATGACGTGGAATCGCGAATCGTCACATACCAACAATCCGAGTGGCGCGTTAACCATGGCCCGTTCACCAACAACGTATTTACCAAAGCGCGAAAGCGCGAATGGACACTCCTGGTTCAAGACCTTAATCACTGCATTCCTGAGGCTGCGGAATTGCTACAGCAATTTGATTTCATCCCGCACGCCAGGCTAGATGACTTGATGGTAAGTTATGCTGCGGTTGGCGGCGGGGTTGGGCCTCATACCGATTCGTACGATGTGTTCTTACTTCAAGGCCCAGGTAAACGCCGGTGGCGGATCTCCGCCCAAAAAGACACCGAAATCCTCCCAAACGCTCCCCTGAAAATTCTCAAAGATTTTAAACCGGAAAATGAATGGGTGCTGGAACCGGGCGATATGCTTTATCTCCCCCCGGGTTACGCGCACGAAGGAGTAGCGTTAACCGAATGCATGACTTATTCCATTGGGTTTCGAGCCCCCTCTGCACAAGAACTCGCCACGGCTTTCCTTGATCATATGCAGGAGCAGGTTTTGCTCCACGGCAGATATGATGATCCGGACCTCACCGCCACCAAGCATCCTGGCGATATCCCCAAATCCATGGTGAAAAAAGTTGCGGCAACTTTGCAGAAGATTAATTGGAACGAAATAGATGTTTCCGCTTTCCTCGGCGCCTATCTAAGCGAGCCCAAACCTCACGTATTTTTTTCACCTCCAGAACGTCCTTGGTCGAAGCGCAAGTTTGCGTCAACAGTCGAAAGACATGGCCTTAGACTCGCCTTGAAATCACGCATGCTTTACCGCCTAAACATATTTTTTCTCAATGGCGAACGTTTTAACTCATCAAAAACGAACGCGCCTTTACTCAAAAGGCTCGCCGACAAACGTAGCATTCCTGGCGGGACAAGCATAGGAGACGAAACTCTTACAATTTTATGGGAATGGTATTGCGCGGGATTTATTGAACCTATCGCCCCGAATCAAAAAAACAAAACCGTTTCAATATAAATCACAGGTTATCAATTTGCTCCACAAAGCAGATCGATACTCTATGCAATGCATTAATCTCCAATCAATGAATACGAAGAACAATTTTGAAAGCGGTAATCGCTGAGTGCGTATGAGTCATACGTGTTCTCCGACCCGGGGGATTGGGGTAGACTTATGGTTTTGACCGGAATCGTCTGATGCTTACAGGCAGTTTTGTCGCTATTGTCACACCAATGCAGGGAGACGGCGCTTTAGATTTTCCTCGGTTAAAAGCGCTGATTGACTGGCACGTAAACGAGGGGACTGATGCGATCGGCATTGTAGGAACCACAGGAGAGTCCCCCACCGTAACAGTTTCCGAGCATTGCGAGTTAATCTCCGCTGCCGTGAAATATGCGGCTGGACGCGTACCGGTTATTGCGGGTACGGGCGCAAATTCAACTGCAGAAGCAATTGAACTTGCCAAATTCGCTAAGGAATCGGGCGCAGACTACAGCTTGGCTGTGGTGCCGTATTACAACAAACCTACGCAGGAAGGGTTGTATCGGCATTTCCGAGCGATAGCGGAAGCTGTCGATTTGCCGCATATTCTGTACAACGTCCCAGGTCGAACAGCGAGCGACCTCTCTAATGATACGGTCCTACGTCTAGCAGAAATTCCGAACATTGTCGGGATTAAAGACGCCACGGGTGATATCGCGAGGGCAGGCGATCTCCTGCGCCGAGCGCCAAAACAATTTGCTGTCTTTAGCGGAGATGATGCAACGGCGCTAGCACTGATTTTATTGGGTGGAAAGGGGTCAATTTCTGTGACCGCGAATGTAGCGCCTAAACTAATGCATGAGATGTGCGCTGCCGCCTTGAAGGGTGACGTCGATCGGGCAAACCAAATTAACCGCCATTTGTTTCCTCTACACCAAAAACTTTTCGTCGAAGCAAATCCAATTCCAGTCAAATGGGCTTTAACGCAATTGGGACGAATCGAGGAAGGCATTCGTTTGCCGTTAACAACGTTGTCAACGGCAGGCCAGCTAATCTTGAGGGCCGCGATGGTGGAGACTGGGCTGTTAGATACTCCCAAGTGAATTTTCCTTTTCCGAATTTCCGCATTAGTAGACAAATAGACAAAGCCGCCTCTCAATGAATACTACCGTTCGAAATCTGCTAATTTCCGCACTTTACGTCGCCATAACCGTTACCGTTAGTGGATGTGGAACCTTATTTGGTGAACAGAAGGTCGACTATCGAAAGTCAAGCAAACTGCCCCCGCTAGAGGTCCCTCCAGATTTGACGCAACCCAGCGCTGATGATCGTTATGTAATTCCTGATAGCAAGGAAAATCCTGGAGTTACAACGCTATCAACCTACCCAGGCGACCGTAAGATCCGAGGACAAGCTTCGGAGACTGCTGGTCAAGCATTGTTACCGGTATCCAATAAAACACAGATTGAGCGCTCTGGTACGCATCGCTGGTTAGCGATTAAAGCGCCCCCTGAACAGGTATGGCCAATGGTGCGTCAATTTTGGCTGGATGCGGGATATCAGATCAAGACAGAAGATGTTCAGACCGGCATATTGGAAACGGATTGGATAGAAGGCAAGGTCCCAATGCAGGAAGTGGGGATTCGTGGAGGAATTCAGCGACTACTAGGCTCGGTATATTCAACTGGCGTGCGAAATAAGTTTCGTACTCGATTGGAGCGCGCCGCGAATGGCGACACCGAGATTTATATTAGCCATCGCATGATGGAAGAAGTATACGAAGGAGAAGGAAAAGATCGCACAGTTTGGCAGCCACGTGAGTCCGACCCAGAACGTGAAGCGGAAATACTTCAAAAACTGTCGGTAAAGTTTGGGGTTGATGAGCGAAATGCACAAACGGCAACATCCAACGCGACTACGGCAGGCGCCAGGCTTGTTGCAGGTGCTAACAATACCAATCGACTATTAGTAGCCGCCCCTTTTGATCGGGCATGGCAAAGGGTTGGTCTCGCATTGGATCGAGTTGGCTTCACCGTTGAAGACCGAGATCGCTCGACAGGCACTTATTATGTTCGTCATTTCGATGCTGGGACTGACTCCTCTACGAACGAGAAAGGACTTTTTTCTAAACTTGTGTTTTGGAAGAACGATGCCAACAAAGGCGCCGATCAGAAAGCGCACTATCGCATCAGAATAAGCGCACGGGGGGAAGAATCAGCTGTGGAGGTGGAAAATTCCAACGGCGAAAAGGAAAAGGCCCCGACTGTTAATCGCATCCTTAGCCTACTATTAGATCAGCTTAAATAACCCTATTGAACGAGCGTCTTGCAGCGAGTGCGCACGCCATTCCCCGACCCGCATCCTCTCCTGCCCAAGGGTGATCCACACTTAGGTAGGAGGAAGGTGTGAGATCGATGACCACACCCGGTCCACTCACGGCTTCGCATGGAAATGCTGTAGTGATGTATAAGAAAAGCCATAATGTCAATGTGAAAAAATCGCAACAAATTCATTAAATATGCCTTCACTGCGTGGAAAAACATCAATTTTCTGCTAAAATTTTTAAGTCGGTCGGCATGTCTCAGGAATTGTGTCCTTAAATAGCCGATAGTGACGGGTTGCGTACATCTTAATTAAGGGAATAAATCAATGAAACAGTCTCTCCTCCTCGCCGCTGTGATGCTTGCAGTTTCGCTTGCTGCCTGTGGCAAAAAAGAAGAAGCAAAACCAGCTGAAACTCCTAAAGTCGAAGCGCCAGCGCCCGCCGCTGCAGCGCCAGCTGATGCTGCCAAGCCCGCCGATGCAGTCGCTCCAGCCGCGACTACAGATGCAGCTAAGCCCGCCGAAGCGCCAGCTCCAGCAGCAGTCCCAGCTGAGCCCGCAAAAGACGCAGAGAAGAAATAACTCTCCTCAGCGCAAAACAAAAAGCCGACTTTCATGGTCGGCTTTTTTGCTTTTCAGAGCAAGGGATCTTTATGCCCCCCCCCAATTTGAAACGCCCATTCGGCAAGAGACCGTTCCAAAATTTCAGGCTATCGGTTAAGTGCAAGTGAAGAACCTGTTTATATAGGACACGCATTGCCCACCCCAAGAATAGTTAACTTAGTGGGTCGATAAGGTCTTTATGGAGTGCCTGTGGAGGATCTCAAACTCGAAGCCAAATGGAGTCGAGAACGCCTCTAGAGACCGCAACGAGCGTTTCCTGGCCTCTACAATTCAGCAGCCGCATTCTTTACGCGACGGACAAACATCGGATACAACATACCTCAAAAACACTTTTGTCCGACAGGTGTGACGTGACATGAATCCGCGCCATCCACTCTACAGCGCGCGGTAGCGCTGACAATACTCAATCAGATTTCACTTAAGAAACCGAAATGCTGCTCTAACAAACGGCGCTACCTCAACGAACATCACTTACAGTATGCCCATACTTAGAAGAGTAGGCGCACTTCTTCAAAACTGGGGTTTTTGCACTGCCCCCTCAAACCGCTTAACACCATCCATAATTTCCTTTTTAGCCTCTTCAGGCCCCAGCCAACCTTCTACCTTCACCCACTTCCCTGGTTCAAGGTCTTTGTAATGCTCGAAGAAATGGGCGATCTGAGACAAGGTAAGCTCCGGAAGATCTCGCGGAGTTTGAATTGCACGATAGATATTACATAGCTTATCTACCGGGACTGCGAGAAGTTTCGCATCCCCTCCGGCTTCGTCCATCATCTTTAACATACCAAGCGGCCGACAACGCACTACGACCCCAGTAATAAGCGGCACCGGCGTAATTACGAGTACGTCCACCGGGTCTCCATCCTCGGAGATTGTGTGAGGAATATAACCATAATTGCATGGATAATGCATGGCGGTCGACATGAAACGATCGACGAACATCGCGCCCGTCTCTTTATCCAGCTCATATTTAATAGGATCACCATTCATCGGAATTTCGATGATGACATTAATGTCATTCGGCATATCACGCCCAGATGGAACTCGATCCAAATTCATATTATTTCCTTTATCAAAGTAAAAGGGCTTGCATTTCTGCAAGCCCTAGTATTTGGCGCGCCCGGCAGGATTCGAACCCACGACCCCTTGGTTCGTAGCCAAGTACTCTATCCAACTGAGCTACGGGCGCATTGAAACTTTAATAACTTCTGGCGGAGAGGGAGGGATTCGAACCCTCGATACACTTTTTGGGCGTATGCTCCCTTAGCAGGGGAGTGCCTTCGACCTCTCGGCCACCTCTCCGAGCAACCCACGAACCCACTTGATTAGTGGTTACGCGAAAGGCCGCAAGAATACTCTAGAACCCAGCTATCGGTCAAACATCGAAGCCCTTTTTTCCGATCTCATTTTCCAACTCAAACGCCTTATGCAGAACACGTACAGCTAACTCCATATACTTCTCATCAATGCAAACAGAAATTTTAATTTCCGACGTCGAAATCATCTGAATGTTAATGCCGTCATCCGCCAACGCCTTAAACATCTTACTCGCCACACCGACATGCGATCGCATGCCCACCCCGACCACAGAAACCTTGGCGCATTTATTGTCCCCCTTCACGCCACGCGCTTTAATTTGAGGGACGATCTCCTTCTGTAAAATGTCCATCGCCTTTTGGTATTCATTTCGATGAACAGTGAAAGAAAAATCAGCCAATCCATCGATTCCCACATTCTGGATAATCATATCCACATCGACGTTGGCTTCCGCCACCGGCCCTAAAATTTGGTAAGCAATGCCAGGACGATCTGGCACGCCAATAACAGTAATCTTTGCTTCATCGCGGTTAAACGCGATACCCGAGATGATGGCCTGCTCCATATTCCCATTTTCCTCAAAAGTGATCAGCGTGCCCTCGCCCTCTTCCTCGAAGCTAGACAACACGCGCAATTTAACTTTGTACTTTCCCGCAAATTCTACAGAACGAATTTGCAATACTTTCGACCCGAGACTCGCCAATTCCAGCATTTCTTCAAACGTAATGGTGTCAAGCTTGCGAGCTTCCGGCACGATCCGGGGGTCCGTAGTGTAAACGCCATCCACATCTGTGTAGATCTGACATTCATCCGCCTTCAATGCTGCGGCAAGAGCAACGCCCGTGGTATCCGAACCGCCGCGCCCTAACGTGGTAATGCTTCCATCACCATCAACGCCTTGAAACCCCGCCACGACAACGATATGACCGGATTCCAAGTCGCCACGAATTCGGTCTTCATCAATTTGCAGAATACGCGCTTTCGTATAAGCGCTATCCGTTAAAATTCGCACCTGCGCACCAGTGTAACTTTTGGCCTTAAGCCCAAGCCCCTTTAGCGCCATGGACAAGAGTCCGATCGTAACTTGCTCGCCGGTGGACACCATGACGTCCAACTCTCTTGGATCAGGATTGGACTGCACTTCCTTGGCCAAGGAAATTAGCCGGTTAGTTTCTCCGGACATCGCCGACACCACGACCACTACTTGATGTCCTTTAGCATGGAACCGCGCCACGCGCCGAGCAACATTCTTGATACGATCTGGACTACCGACAGAAGTTCCGCCATATTTCTGGACAATCAATGCCATAACTATTTCCGAGTTCGAGTTGTGGATCAGCTTCGCGCCCGTCGAGCAATCGACGAATCAGCATAAGCAAAGCTTTTTATTTTACCGCAGCACATTAATCAACACGAGTTGTTTGTTGTGGCCCTTGTAAATTCCCACTAAATTGACCTGCTTCTCGGCTTAAACACGAGGAAATTTTATGAAGCAGTGAGGCTCGCGCAAGGGCATTCTTTGATTGGATCGGGACTTTAGAAATACATGCAGATGACGCCAACGCTCCATTTCCTTGCAGCATACATTTCGCTCATTCGCTCGATTCAGGTGCTGGAACGGTATAATCGTTCACAACCATTCAATCTGCTAACGCAACATTCTCAAAACCATGCAAATCACTCGACGACTTGAATTCGACGCAGGTCATCGCATTCCCAATCACCAAAGCCTATGCCGACACCTACATGGTCATCGCTACGCCATGGAAATTACGCTTGTCGGTGAAGTTGTCGATGTCAGCGGATCGCCCGAAGAAGGCATGGTGATGGATTTTTCGGACGTCAAGGCTATTGCTTGCCAGCACGTTGTGGATCAATGGGACCACGCCTTCATCGTATATGCCGGAGATAAGATCATCGTTGATCTACTTGCAACCATTCCCGGACATCGCACGGTCGTTCTTGACTGTATACCGACCGCCGAAAATTTGGCTCAAACTGCATTTAATATTTTGCGCGAGGCTTATCAGGACCGATACGGCAATCATCTTCGTCTTGCGCGAGTACGGCTTTATGAAACACCCAATTGCTGGGCCGACGCGATTGGCGAAATCAACACATCAATTCGTTGATTGCATCGGAGATAAAGATGGGTGATGCAGAATTCCAACGCATTACCCACGCCAAAATTAACTAATAGCCCGCTGGCGTTGCAAGTTCGTTTTTAACGTAGCTATTGTTTAAGGCGAATAAAGTTTGGAATTGAGTGCGGAATTACTACGAGATCATGCTTGTTTAATGGGACCTAATAAATAACCAAGCGTTTCTTGCGCCGCTCTGGATCAATGATCCTTGTGGCGGAGGGTGTGAGATTCGAACTCACGGATGCCTCGCAGCATCGCCGGTTTTCAAGACCGGTGCATTCAACCGCTCTGCCAACCCTCCAGCTTTAATACTCGCTTGTGCATAAATACATACGCGTAATACGCTAGCGCGAACGCGGAGCGCATTCTACCATAGCATCACCCGTCAGCCGAGACCACAAACGAACAAACAATCGTTTCGCGGCACATTTCAACGAGAACGAAAAGGAATTGCGGATATGCTGGGTCAGGCGACCATTTTTCTTACCGCTGCTGTATTGCTAGTGCCCATTTGTCGAAAACTCGGCCTGGGCGCTGTGCTGGGGTACTTGATCGCCGGCATGCTACTTGGCCCATCTGCGTTGCGCCTTGTCAGCGATGTCGAAACGATCCTCCATATATCCGAATTTGGCGTGGTGTTACTGCTCTTCGTTATTGGACTGGAACTTGAACCTGCCCGCCTGTGGGTCCTGCGCCGGTCCGTATTTGGTCTAGGCTCGGCCCAGGTTTTGGCCACAGGCGTCGCCCTGGCGGTTCTTGGATATTGGTTTGGCCTTTCTTGGGAAGCGGCAATGGTGGCCGGCCTAGGACTTGCGTTATCTTCGACCGCCTTCGTAATGCAAACGCTTGCCGAAAAAGGCCAGCTTTCCGCTCAGCACGGCCGCGATGCATTTTCAATCTTACTTTTTCAAGATTTAGCTGTTATTCCCCTACTGGCTTTATTGCCTTTACTTGGCGCAGAACACGTCAACGCCACACATACCGGTTGGCATGCTGGAGTCAAAGGAGCCCTAGTAATAGCCGCAGTAATCGCAGCGGACAGGACGGTCGTTCGACCTTTATTTCGCATCATTATTACGTTTGGCGGTCGGGAGATATTTACAGCCGCCGCTCTTTTACTTGTCCTGGGTTCGTCATTCTTGATGGTATGGATTGGGCTATCCATGTCACTTGGCGCTTTCCTCGCCGGCGTCTTATTGGCGGATTCGGAATATCGCCATGAGTTGGAAGCAGCGATCGAGCCCTTTAAGGGGCTGTTGCTTGGTCTGTTTTTTATGGCTGTCGGCATGTCCGCCGATATCAGCTTGGTCGCCAGTCACCCTGTGACGGTCATTGGTCTGGTGGCGCTGCTAATGAGCGTTAAAACAGGAATCTTATTCTTGGTCAGCCGGACGTTTGGCTCAACGTCGGACACGTCCCTCAAACTAGGTTTATACCTTGCCCAGGGTGGCGAATTTGCGTTCGTGCTATTCGGCCTTGCGGAAAGCTATACGATCTTTGACAAGAAGACTGCTGACCTTTTGATTGTCGTGGTCACGATATCCATGTTGCTTTCGCCATTGGTTTTGGTTGCGGAGGAGAAATTCGCCGCAATACGGTCTGCCCGTACAGAAGCACCTCCCGAATACGACACCATAGGAGACGAGGAGAACCCCGTCATCATTGCCGGCTTTGGACGCTTTGGACAGGTTGTCTCCCGGATCCTGTATGCCCGCCACATACATTTCACCGCGCTCGATGCGAACCCTCAGCAGGTTGATTTCGTTCGCAAGTACGGAAATAAGATTTACTTTGGCGACCCTTCTCGCGTTGACTTGCTATATGCGGCGAAAGTCGACAAAGCAAAACTGTTCGTTCTTGCGGTGGATGACGTTGAAACATCGGTAAAGATCGCTGAAGTGGTACGAAAGCATTTTCCACACGTACCTATTTACGCCCGCGCCCGGAACCGCTATCACACTTATAAGCTCATGGACTTGGACGTAAAACTGGTTGTCCGGGAAACACTCTTGTCCAGCTTGGAGCTCTCCCGGGACGTCCTCAAGGAACTGGGGATTAATCAAAACGAGGCTGATCGAACCATCGCCACATTCCGCGAGTTCGATGAAAAGTTATTGGTGCAGCAGCACGCCATCTATCAAGACGAAGCGCAACTTATCCAGACGTCAAAACAAGCGGCGGACGAGTTAAAGAGTTTGTTTGAAGCCGCCGCGATCGCCGAAGAAAAAGCTCAAAAAACACAGGATACTAAAACGACCTTAATTGAATCGCCCGGACCTGGTTGAAACTTTCCAGCGCCTGCCGTAGTCTTAGTCATTGATTTAGATTAATCCAAAGGAGACAGTACCTATGCAACCCAATCTGCAAGTTATGACTGGCGCGTCCGAAGTTGCGCAGTCGCAACATCGGGTTTTACGTAACACCTATTTATTACTCGCGCTTTCGTTGATTCCCACCGTTATTGGCGCGTTAGTAGGCGTTAACATCAGCTTCGCTTTCATGGCGAAAAGCCCGATTCTCAGCATGGTGGGATTCCTGGCGGTCTTTTATGGCCTGATGTTCATGATTGAAAAGAACAAAAATAGCTCGCTCGGCGTCGCTCTGCTGCTGCTGTTCACATTGTTAATGGGCGTTATGCTGGGACCCATACTGCAAGTCGCTCTTGGACGAGGCGCACATGAGATTGTCGCCGTAGCGGCGGGCGGCACAGCGGCGATTTTCTTTGGTTTGGCAGCTATCGGAAGTGTGGCCAAGCGCGATTTCAGTTTTCTGGCGAATTTCCTGCTGATCGGCTTTTTCGTCCTGATGATCGCCATGATCGCGAATGCTTTCCTACAAATGCCCGCATTGGCGCTGACCATTTCAGCAGCGTTCATTTTGTTTTCATCGGCGGCGATCCTGTTCCAGATCAATCAGATTGTTAGGGGCGGCGAAACCAACTACGTCAGCGCAACACTGACGTTATATGTTGGTATCTACAATATTTTCACCAGCTTGCTTAATCTCCTGCTTGCTTTCACTGGCCAGCGTGACTAAAGAAGTTCAGGTGTAAAAAAGGCGGCCAATGGCCGCCTTTTTTCTTTCTGGCCACTATTCCAATGGAACAATTCCACTTAAGCGGCTAAAGCACGTATCTCGTGTAGTCGCCAGAAAATCTCGCAGGTATGGACGCTCCGCAAGCGCGCTTGTCGTCGCCGCATAAAGATCGCTCCATAAGCCCCGGTTACCGATTCGTCGGGCTATCACATAGTTGTAATCGAGGTAATTCTTAATTCCCCAATTAGGCAACGCGGCGACTCCGCGGGAGCTAGCCACCAGTTGCAGGATCGCGACGGTTAACTCCGCCGTTCGCCTCGTCGGTTGAACGCCAGCAGGCTTCAAGACTCTGCGGATTACATCAATTCGTTCTTCGGGGACGGGGTAAGTAATCAAGGTTTGATCCGCGAAGTCTTTGGCCTGCAATACACGCTTTCGGCCCAGCGGGTGATCGACAGGCAACACGCCTTGTATCTCAAACCGGAAAAGCGGGTGATAAACAATATCGCGCCGTGGCGTTCGCTCAGATCCCACAACAACGTCGGCTTCACCACTAACGAGGAGATCGATGGGGTCACTGTGAAATCCCGACACCAAGTCCAACTCCACCCGTGGCCAACGCTTGCGGAATATATCCATGATCGGCATCAGCCAATCGAAGCAGGTATGACACTCTAAAGCGATACGCAGACTGCCTGCGTCCTTGTCCGCGAGTTGCGCCAGATCTCTTTCAGCGGCCTGAACCTGCTCCAGAATTGCGCCGGCTAACGCGATAAGGCGACGTCCCGCCTCGGTCAGTTCAATCGATTGACCGCAGCGTCGTACAACCTCCATGCCGTAGTAACTTTTTAAACTGGCCAACTGATGGGATACGGCGGATTGCGTGAGGTGCACGCGTTTTGCGGCGAGCGAGACACTCCCAGTCTCCGCCAGCGCTGTCAATGTCCGTAAATGACGTAATTCCAGCATTAGCGCTCCGTATGAATTTCATTCATGAATAATTGATTAACTTTCATTGGATTCATGAATCAGTTTGCCTGATGATTTCCCCTTCTGGCAAACGAAAGAAATGGCTATGGCGCTAGCACACAACTTGGGTTTCCCCCGCATCGGCGTAAAACGAGAACTGAAGAAATCGCTAGAGGCGTACTGGAGTGACGAAATTGACGAAAGTCAGCTCCAGACGACAGCCTCTGAGCTAAGAAAACGACACTGGCGATTGCAAAAGGATATTGGCGTCGATCTCATCCCCGTCGGCGATTTCGCGCTCTACGACCAGATGCTCAATATGAGCGCCATGCTTGGCGCAGTCCCAGCTCGATTCGACTGGCAAGGAGACGAGGTCGGGCTGGATACGTACTTCGCGATGGCTCGCGGAACGCCGAACCAACCAGCGATGGAAATGACCAAGTGGTTTGACACCAACTATCACTACCTCGTGCCGGAATTTACGTCTGATACAGAATTTCGCTTGGCTTATAACCAACTATTCCGTGATGTAGCCGAAGCGAAAGCGCTCGGGGTTCAGCCAAAGGCGGTCTTGATTGGTCCACTCACCTACCTCTATTTGGGTAAAGAGACAGAGCAAGGATTTGATCGCCTATCCCTTCTACCGCGCTTGCTGCCTGTCTATGCGCACATCCTCGCTAAACTGGCCGACCTGGGCGTCCCGTGGGTGCAAATAGACGAACCAGCGCTTGCTCTGGACTTGCCTGATCAATGGATAGAAGCATTTGATGAAGCCTATGACGTATTCAAAGGAATCGGCATCAAGGTCTTGCTGGCGACTTACTTTGACGCCGTCGACTCCCATGCATCAAGGCTAAAGCGCCTTCCCGTGGATGGATTGCATATAGATCTCTGCCGCGCTCCGGATCAATTGGGCGCCATTCTCCACGACTATCCGAACGACAAGGTGCTTTCACTAGGCGTTGTAGACGGACGCAATATATGGCGTACGGATCTCGAAAGCGTATTCGCCCTGCTTTCATACGCCCACGCAAAGCTACAAGATAAGCTATGGGTGGCGCCAAGCTGTTCACTGCTCCATTGCCCAGTCGATCTGGATGCCGAGACCAAACTCGACCCGGAATTGAAAAGCTGGCTTGCCTTTTCGACACAGAAACTCAGCGAAGTGGTGGTGTTCGCCAAAGGGCTAAACGAAGGAAAAGACGCGATCGCGGCGGCATTGCAAGCGTCATCTCGGGCTAAACATACGCGAGCATCCTCCGATCGTATTCATAACCCTGTCGTACAAAAACGTGTCGAGAACCGCAAACCGTCGGATAACCATCGCGCCAGTCCCTTTGCCGTCCGCCAAGCCTTACAGCGCCGCCGCTTTAACCTGCCTCCGTTTCCAACGACGACCATTGGCTCATTCCCTCAAACGGCGGACATCAGGAACGCACGCGCCGCTTTCAAGAGTGGCGCGATGGGACATTTAAAATATCTCG
>DATLHW010000227.1:0-8339 GCA_035539675.1 Burkholderiales bacterium
TTAATCTCGCGAAAAACGGTTGCCATTGCTGCGGTCGGTCCGGGCTGACCGATTGCCATCTTGCCCGCGTCTTTCGAAGGTGCGGGGCGTCGATGAGTTTCCATTGCCGGATGACGAATGAGGGCGCTTGGATGCTGGGCGCTTTCCCGGGCTGCTCTTGCGAGGAGCATGGCGAGCCTTGCGTGGATCGAATCGCGCTTCCATGCCTGGCACAATCATGATTTCAATCGGGTTGCCGCTAAAACGTTCAATACGCTTGAGAAG
This sequence comes from Burkholderiales bacterium, assembly GCA_035539675.1. Classification (GTDB taxonomy): domain Bacteria; phylum Pseudomonadota; class Gammaproteobacteria; order Burkholderiales; family DATLHW01; genus DATLHW01. Next base: position 265 of record DATLHW010000227.1, read on the forward strand.
CAGAATTTCCTTTTCGCTGGCCAGCGAAATGGCTGTGCCCGACTGACCTGCGCGACCCGTTCTTCCGATACGGTGAACGTAATCTTCCGCGAACTTGGGTAAATCGAAATTGATTACATGTGTAATGGTCGATACGTCGATTCCGCGCGCCGCTACGTCGGTAGCGATCAGGACCCGAATGCGTCCGCGCTTCAACTGATCAAGCGTGCGGTTCCGTTGCCGTTGCGGCATATCGCCGTGCAACGCAGCTGCCTGTTGTCCTTGACCAACCAGGCGACCAGCCAAGTCATCGGCGTCACGCTTTGTCGCGGTGAAGACGATTGCTTGTTTTAGCTCGACATCGCTGAGCAAGTGCTCGAGTAACTCCAGTTTGTGATCGAGATCATCAACATAGATCAGACGTTGGGTAATGTTCTCGTGCTTGGCTTCGCGTGAGGAGATCTGAATTCGCTTGGGGTCGTTCAGCAGATTTTTTGCGAGAACCGCGATTTTGCCTTCGAGAGTTGCGGAGAAAAGCAGCGTTTGACGCTCCTGGGGCAGCTTTGCGGCGATGGCTTCGACATCGTCGATGAAGCCCATGTCGAGCATGCGATCGGCTTCGTCTAGCACCAGCATTTCCAGGCGGGAGAAGTTGATCCGACCGCTATCCATTTGATCCATCAGTCGGCCGGGAGTGGCGACCAGTACCTCCATTGGCGCAGCCAAGAGGCGGTTCTGCACTTGGTAAGGCATGCCGCCAACAACGCTTACGGCTCTGAAGCGCGGCAAATTGCGGCCGTATTTATGCGCGGCGTCGGTCACTTGCATGGCGAGCTCGCGGGTTGGGGTCAGCACCAGGACGCGAGGTCCTTTGCCTGCCGTGCTAGACGGCTGGCTGAGCTTTTGCAGCGCGGGAAGCATGAAGGCGGCTGTTTTGCCTGTGCCGGTTTGAGCGGAGGCCATGATGTCATGACCAGCAAGAATTTCAGGGATGGCCGCCGCCTGAATGGGCGTGGGCATGGTGTAGCCTGCGTCAGTAAGCGCCTTGACTATCGGTTCATTTAATTTAAGTGCGGCGAAAGGCATGTAATTCCTTTGAAGGACGGCTATAAAGAGTGCGAGCGGAAATCACATGCGCCTCGTTGGCGCCGCTTAAGGCAAATCGGATATGTATTGCAATCCCGCTAGCTCGTAGTAACTAACCATCGACGCTAACCGGGATTAACACTGCGCCCTGAGGGCGGCGGGAGAAGGGTCAGGAGTCAATGAAGGCGACCGCGAAACGCATGTCGCCTATGCAATTAATATTTTGTAATTGTTAATCGCAAGAGCCGCGCACTATACGCAGATTTAGATGGAATTACAATCAATAAACGATCCTTGGAAGGTTACTTTGAGAATTTACGCAAAAGCGTCCCGGCAAGGCGCGTCGACGTAGACAGTACGAACTAGTATGGCAAGGAGACGCAACGCCGCTGAGGCGCTTTTGCGTAAATTCTGCATTTTTCAAAAATTGGGAGCGCAATGATCGACCTTTACTATTGGACTACCCCGAATGGCCACAAAATCACTTTGTTTTTGGAGGAGTCCGGGATCGAATACAAAATAAAGCCCATTAATATCAATAAAGGCGAACAGTTTCAGCCCGATTTCTTGAAGATTTCTCCCAACAATCGCATTCCCGCTATAGTCGATCACAGCCCTCTCGAGGGCGAAGCGCCCATTTCCGTTTTCGAGTCCGGCGCTATCCTGATTTACCTCGCGGGGAAGACCGGGAAGTTCATCCCCAAGAATTTGCGCGGCCAAGTCGAGATGATGGAATGGCTGATGTGGCAGATGGGAGGCTTGGGACCAATGGCTGGGCAGAATCACCACTTCGCCCTCTATGCGCAGGAAAAACTGCCGTACGCCATCAACCGTTATGTCAGGGAGACCGGGCGGCTTTACGCAGTGCTGGAAAAGCGCCTGACTGATCGAGTCTTTATCGCTGGGGACTATTCGATTGCCGACATGGCTTGTTATCCGTGGATAACACCTGAGCGGCAAGGGCAGAATTTGGATGATTTTCCCAATCTTAAGCGCTGGCGGGAAACGATCCAGGCCCGGCCGGCGACCGCCCGAGCCTATGCGCTTGCGAAGGAGATCAATCCAAAGGCGAAGCCGGTCGCAGAGGATCAGGAGGCATGGGCGGTGTTATTTGGGCAGGGAAAAGAGACGGTTATAAGGTGAACGCACCTTGGTTGGGTGCGGCCCCATATTTCGTTACAACCAGCGCGATTTCTTGAAGCGATAGTACAGATAAGAACACACCCCGATCATTAAACTTAACGCCGCCGGATAGCCATATTTCCATTTCAACTCGGGCATGACCTCGAAGTTCATCCCCCAAATTCCGGCAAATGCCGTGGCGACCGCGAAAATCGCCGCCCAGGCGGCTAATCGCTTGTTTACCTCGCCTTCCTCGATCGTGACCAGTGAGAGACTGACTTGAATCGCCGTGGTGATGGTTTCGCGGATGACTTCAATGGAGAGGTTAATGCGGTAAAGGTGGTCATAGATGTCGCGGAAGTATTCTTGAGTCGTGAAGCAAACGGCCGGCACGCGGCCGCCATAGAGTTTTGAAGTCGCCTCCATCAAAGGCGCAACGGCGTGCTTAATCGACATCACTTTCTGCTTTAAATCGTAAAGACGTTCAATGTTGTCGCGCGCCGACGTTTTTCTATTGAATATTTCCTCTTCCACTCGCTCCAGCTCGGTTTCAAACGCATCGATAACCGGGAAATAACGATCAACGGTGGCGTCCATCAACGCATAGAAGACGAAGCTCGGACCATTTTTAAGCAGATGAGGCTCTCGCTCGGAGCGTGTGCGGACTTCCTGGAATCCCTTTTTCGTCCGCATGCGGACGGAGAGCACATAATTGTGGCCAACAAAGATAGCGACCTCTCCCTGACTCAACTCTTCTTCATTCAATTCCAGGGTGTGTAGCACCGCGAAAAGCGAGTCGCCGTATTCTTCGATTTTTGGCCGCTGATGGCCATGATGCGCGTCTTCCACAGCCAATTCATGTAAGCCGAATTCCTCCTGCATTAGCTTAAGTTCTTGCGGTTCGGGATCCTTCAAGGCAACCCAAACGAAGCAATTAGGCAACATCATGTAGTCGCTGATTTTTTCCGTGGGAATGTCGCCGAGTTTCTTACCTTCCTGGTAGGCGACGCAATTGACTAACATGAAGTTATTATCCTTATAGGTTAAGAGTCTTGCTGCTTGATAGTATCCTGCGCGGGTCCTAATGCGCTTGATTGTAGGATGGCGAATCTCTAGTCTGCGATGCTCAATTTCCCCCTGGAGCCCCGCTCTGCGCTACAACCGCGCTAGACCTTCCTCCAAGTCCGCAATCAGATCCGCCGGGTCTTCGAGCCCGATGCTGAAGCGTAGTAATTGCCCAACCTCCCGCCAAGGCGTTGCTGTGCGAACCTGATGCGGGTCCAGCGGTAGCGCCAGACTTACCGGTCCGCCCCAGCTGGCGCCGATTTTGAAGTAACGCAAGCTGTCGAGCATTCTATCGACCGCCGTTTCCGAATATTTATCCTGCAGAATCACCGAAAAAAGCCCGCTTGCGCCGCTAAAATCTCGTCGCCAAATATTGTGTCCCGGGCAGTCGGTAAAGGCTGGGTGAAGGATTTTTTTTATCTCTGGTCGTTGTTTAAGCCACGTGGCGACCGCAAGCGCGGATGTCTGATGTTGGCGTAATCGTGTGGTCAGGGTGGGCAATCCACGTAAGGCGAGAAAGCAATCGTCGGGCGCGGCGCCTAATCCCAGCATGCTTGCTGTGTCCCTGATGCGTCGATAGAGCGTTTCGTTGCTGGCTGTGGCGGCTCCAAGCATCAAGTCCGCATGGCCGCCGATGTATTTGGTGACCGCCTGAACCGAAATGTCGCAGCCGCGAGCAAACGGTTTGAAATAAAGCCCTGCGGACCATGTGTTATCGATCGCGACGAGAGCGCCCCGGGCGTGCGCGATTTGCGCGATGGAAGGAATGTCTTGCACCTCCATAGTGATCGAGCCCGGCGATTCCGCCCATATCAGCCGCGTATTCTCACGCATCAGCGCAGCGATATCTTGGCCGATCAACGGGTCGTAAAACGTGGTTTCGACACCCAAATCGGTCAACAACTTCATGCAGAAGTCGCGTGTCGGGATGTAGACGTTATCCGCTACCAGCACGTGATCGCCTTGTTTCAAGCAGGCGAGCAGAACCAGCGTAATCGCCGACAAGCCCGATGGGGTAAGCACAGCGCGGTAGCCGCCTTCCAGATCAGCAATGCGTTGAGCGAGCGCCAGGGTGGTGGGCGTCCCGGTCAAGCCATAGACGTAACCCTCGTGAATATGTTCCCGTCGCGCTCGATAGGCGTGAGCGCTGCCGAACACGACCGTCGACGCGTGATGCACTGGCGTGGAAAGGCCGACGAAGCCCTGCGGAGGTACGTAGTCGCTATGAATGAGGCGAGTTTCCTCGTTTGGTTTGTGCTTATTGCTCATTTTTGCGCTCCTCCCAAATTTTGTTTGGCTTCCCGATCATGTGGTTCGGTGAGAATATGTCAATTCCCGCAAATCGCGTGGATGCTCGCCGACTATTCGCTTCCGGTTTTCCTCTCGGCGCTTTGCGACCCGATGGCCGTGACCAGCGCCGGTAGCAACTCACCCGCCTTGCCGCGCAACGAGTAGTCCGCGGTCTTGGTCAGAGGCGTTTTCTCCAGGTTTATTTCGACAATAACGGCGCCCGCCGCTTTAGCTGCATCCGCGAGCCCCGCCGCCGGATGCACCTGCGACGAGGTTCCCACGCTTAGAAATACTTCGCAGGTCATTGCTGAGAGTTCAGCATGCGCCAGGGCGGCAAGGGGAAGCGACTCGCCGAACCAAACGACATCCGGTCTTAACCATCCGCTACAGCGTGGGCAGCGAGGCGGGACGCTGTCATCCGAGGGCCAACTATCGATGACGATGCCCTCGACAAAGCACTTGTTGCGATGAATATTGCCATGTAACTCGATGACATCTTTGCTGCCGGATCGTTCGTGCAAGGCATCGACGTTCTGGGTAATCAGCGAGTACTTGGGAAACAGTCTCTCCATCTCGGCTAAAGCTACGTGACCGGGGTTGGGGCGGACTTTCGAGATGATTTGGCGTCGCCATTCGTACCATTCCCACACCAGCTTGGGATTCGAGGCGAAACCTTCCGCCGTCGCGAGCTGGTGTGGATCGTATCGAGCCCAAAGTCCCGATTGGGCGTCGCGAAAAGTCGGCACGCCGCTTTCGGCGGAAATACCCGCCCCAGTCAAAACCGTAACGGTCTTTGCCTCGGCAAGACGAGTGATGAGGGAATCAGGGATCGTCAGCATGTCAAAATTGTAGATGAACGGCCTGTTTAATTGATAGCCCAGCCGTGATTTTTATGGTCGGGTCGTGTAGGGTGCCCATCCATTCAATCCGATAGGAAAGCCGTCTTGCCTGAAAAAGCGCCAAACGCAATGCATTCATTGCCGGCCGTGAGATACGACTCGCGGGGCAAACGACATATCGATTTCCGCGCCATTATTGCGCTCGCCGGGCCGTTATTCGTCAATAGCGCAATGCAGGCAGTGCTGAACCTTGTCGATATGTGGTTCATTGGCCGACTTTCGGTGGATGCGATGGCTGCGATGGGCGCCACGTTTTTTCCGGTAATCACCTTTATCGTGCTGTTTGGCGGCGTCAGCATGGGCGTCCAAACGTTGGTGGCGCAGAATCATGGCGCACGCCGGCCCGCTGATGCAGCCAAGGCGGTATGGACTGGGCTTTACGGTGTGCTCATTATGACGCCGCTGTTTGTTATTGTGGCTTTTATGGGGGCTGTGTTGTTTGCGCCTTTCAAGCTACCTCCGGCTATCGAGGCACTTGCGCTGGAATTCTGGTTTCCCCGCTTAATCGGCGGACCGTTTGGATTGGCATTCTGGGCTATCTCCGGGTTTTTTAACGGAATCGGCCGCACCAAGGTTACGTTGATCGTTTCGATTGGGATGGTGGCGCTAAACGCCGTGCTGAACGAAATCCTGATATTCCAATTGGGAATGGGCATTGCAGGAGCCGGCTGGGCGACAACGATTTCGGTATTGGTTGGCGCAATCGCGAGCGGGTGGCTGTTCCTTCACCCTGCCGTGCGGGAAAAATTTCAATCGCATAAGGGCTGGCGTTTTGACTTTCGGGCCCTGCGTAATCTATTCACCCTGGGTTTACCGATGGGCCTTTTCGCCACTGTGGATTTGTTCGGCTTTTCGCTGTTTCAATTGATGCAGGTTCAACTTGGAGCGGTCGATGGCGCAGCGACGCAGGTTGTCATGATGTTGAACTCCGCCGTCTTTCACCCCGCGCTTGGATTGGGAATGGCGTCAACCACACTGGTGGGCCAATCGATAGGGGCGGGCGATAAGGACTGGGCGATGCGCGTGGGAACCGCCACGATCATGCTGGCGGTCGGATACATGGGGATTGTCGGTGTGTTAATCGCCTTGGCCGGTCCTTGGTTGACACCGCTTTTCATTTCCGCGAGCGACCCGAACGCAGGGGCGGTGATTCAATTATCAACAACGTTGTTGTGGATCGCCGCCGCTTATCACGTATTCGACGGACTCGGCATGGCTAATTTTTCCCTGCGGGGCGCTGGAGACAGCAAGACGCCGGCCATCGCGCTGATTTTCCTATCGTGGTTCGGTTTCGTGCCGCTTGTCCATACGCTTACTTTCGGACCAGGCCAGGGTTGGGTTGAGTTTTTGCCACAACTTGGCTGGGGAGCCGTTGGCGGGTGGATTGCCGCGCTGGTTTATATGGTGTTGTATGGCGTATTGATTTTTTGGCGATGGCGTTCCGGCGCGTGGCGCAATATGAAGGTGCTCGAATAGGTTCTAACGATCCGCGACTCTTATTGAATATGCCGTTGCTTGTTCCGCTAAAAGCGCCGTGAAGCTCTCCATCGACATGGGCTGTCCGTAATAAAAACCTTGACCTACCAAACACCCTTGCGATTTCAGAAACTTTATTTGCTGAAGCGTTTCTACGCCTTCGGCGATGATTTTTAGATGCAGGCTTTGCGCCATCGAAATAATCGCCGTGACAATCGCCATGTCATTGGGATCATCGCCGATTCCGCTCACAAAGGAACGATCAATCTTGAGCGCATCAATCGGAAAACGGCGTAGATAAGCCAAGCTGGAATATCCCATTCCAAAATCGTCCACCGACAGTTGTATACCCATTTCGCTGATACGTTTCAGATTCGATAGCGTGTCCTCGCTCGGTTGCATCAGCATGCTTTCGGTGATTTCCAGGTCCATCGCGTCAGCTGGGACACGGTATTTTTCCAGGATGCCAGCAACGATCTCATGGAAGCTTGGCTGACTGAACTGGCGGGCCGATATATTGATCGCTAGCCGCAAATGCGCATGACCGGCGTCGCGCCAATGCTTGAGATGCTCGCACGCTTGACGCAGAGCCCATTCGCCGAGGGGAAGGATCAAGCTGGTTTCCTCCGCCACTGCGATGAACTCGTTACAGGAAATCGGATCCTTTCCCGGTTTTCGCCAGCGAAGCAGCGCTTCCGCTGAGATGACCCTGCCGCTTTCGAGATCCACTTGAGGTTGATAATACAGAGTGAACTCGCCCTGGGAGAAAGCTTGCCGCAATTGGCCTTCCATCGTGAGGCGCTGTTGCGCGGCCTTATTCAGCGCTTTCGTAAAGAATTGGTAATTGCCGCGTCCTTGCCTTTTGGCGTGGTACATGGCGGTATCGGCGGCTCGCATCAAGGTCTCAACGTTTGTACCATCGGCCGGATAAAGGCTAATTCCAATGCTGGCGCTGACATGCAGTTCGCGTCGACCAATAAAGAAGGGCATATTCAACGCGTCCAAGGCTTTTTGCGCCACTAGAGCGGCATCGCTGCTATCGCTCAATGCGGCGATGGTCAGCACGAACTCGTCGCCGCCCAGGCGGGCGATGCTGTCTTCTTTCCGAAGGCAATTCTGTAGGCGGATCGCCGCCATCTGGAGCAACTGATCGCCCAC